>NZ_VFTJ01000039.1:0-11132 GCF_006439595.1 Mesorhizobium sp. B3-1-9 | reverse complement strand
GCTGGAGGACATCAACAAGGGCTTCGACCTCATGCATGAGGGCAAGTCGATCCGCAGCGTCGTGGTTTACTGAGGAAGGCCACCGGGCCGCAGGCTGCGGTTCGACGCAACAAATACGCCAAGCCCACGGTTCTGTGTTCCCAAATACTGTGCCTCGGGCAACGGCGTAAACCGGCGGCGTGGTTAGGTATGAGACCTCGATCACGCCGCCGGTGCAGTTCAAAAAAAGGGTTGTGTGCGTCAAGTTCTGCAAAAAGGGGCGTGGATGCCAGCGGTGTCGCGCCTCCCATGAGGAGTGCACTCCTGATCGAGTGCCGGACTAGATTCGGCTATTGAATGTGGTCCTCGCTGTCTACCAGCGAGCAACAGCTGGTCGGCCAGGTATCACTTGAGGCCAGGCAGAATTCCCAAAATCTCGCTCAAGTGGATCGGCAACTGAGGTGACGCGTGCAAATCGGCGCAGCTGTCTTTCCAGCGTTGCAGATATTCGCCGATTGGAATGCTGCTCCGGCCAGGCCAGCGATTGAGTGCGCCAAGGGCCTCGATACATTCTGAAGCCCCCGCGTATTGAGCGAGAATGTTCAAGGACATTGCTTGTGCGAACGAGTTGAGGTTCGGAACTTCGATCTCGCTTCGGTGCTTGGCAAACCACTTTGCCGGGTCGCTAGTGAGACCCTGAGAGTCGGCAAGCGCCTTGTAGCTGTTGACGATGTTCTGGCGATACTCGGCGATGGCGTCGCCGAAGGCGTTGTCGCGGGGAAAGGGCGGGTTTTGTTTCCAGTCCTTCGCCAGGCGCCCCAGGCCACGCAGCGAAAAGGCCTCCACCATGGCTTCCTCGAGCCATTGACAGGGAGGCGCGGGCTTGGCGTCGGCCTGCCAGCTGTTGGCAAAGACATGGCCGAGCTCATGCCCGAATTGGTAGGCGAGCTTCGACCAGTCCCGCTCGCCGATATCGACAATTGTCCAGGCCATGCTGCTGCCGTCGGGGTGCAGCCAGACGGCTGGCGAACCGGAGGTGTGTTCCTCGACGCGCAGTCTCGTCGGCTGGCGATCTGAAACGAGGCGGACACCGTCGAGGCAAGCATGGCGCATGCGCTCGACGACCTGAAGGGCGGCACCCGGCAGCATGCGACCCCAGTCGCCGGCAAGCTCGATGGGGGCGTGAAGCAACCCGGCTGGGGTGGCAGCTTGAGCAATCACGGGCATAGCAGCCGCCAGACTCCTGTCCAGACTCCATCGCGATGGGCAAACCAGGCCAAAAGATGTGACCGTTAACGCCGTAAACTCTCGTCGGTTCATCGAAACCACTTCCGACCCGATGGTCGAACCTTCGAAACAGAGATCGTGGGGTTGAGCAATTGGCTGTAGTCCCTCGGTAGCAGTTTACCGGCGCAGGACCACAAATTGATGCGCGGAATGGCCAAGATGAAGGGAAAACCCTTCAACGATAAGCTTTCGCATCATCGCATCCGTGGCTGCCTCGCCGGAGACCGCATAGTGCGTCTCCATGATGATCAGTCGAATACCGGACAGATCGGCCGCCTCCAGCAACTCGACCTCTCCACCTTCTATGTCGCAAATGAGGACATTTGCGGAATGGTCACGTATCTCGTCTTCAAGACAGTAGACAGGAATTCGAACCTTGTCGACGATACTCGGTTCCGTCGATGTCGCATCGAGCCTGGAAGCCCAAAAAGATTTGTCGATATAGAACTCGACGGTTTCACCCGCGCCGAGGATCTTCTGTCGATTTTTCCGAACCCCGTTGCGCGACTTGATCTTGGAAAGGCCGTTTCGCCTGAAGTTTTGCCGAGCATCATCAAGAATTTTAGGGTTCGCGTCGAATGTCAGAACGTTTTCAGCGCGCACGATCAATGCGGCTGTCATCGCCACCAGCCCTATCGCGGTTCCCACTTCGATAACACGGTCTGACGGGTGAACCAGATCGGCTGTCAACTGCCGCTCACGCCCCTCGTAGTAATTTCTGCGAAGTGCATCGATGATCGTCTCTGAGTAATTTTCAGTGTCCACGAATATGTCAAAGCCGCCAACGCCCATGAAATAGCCATCCCGTCCAATTGGGATACGGTTATTTTCGCGTTCTTCATCGGTTAGTCGAGCGCGTGTAGCTTGATCGAGAGGATCACCAAATATCTGACATTCACTGAAGTGCAAGCATTCATAGCCGTCAAGCCTAACCCTTACGAACCGGGCAATACGATCTCCAGAAATATTCGCGACGTAAGGCCGTCCGTCTGAATCGCCAAAGACCACGCTATCAATTTTTCTGTAGAAGACCCTCCAATGCTCTTCGTCAATTGATCCAAGAAGGCTAAAGTGCCTTAGCCTGTGCGCTTGATGCTGCCGATTATATATAACAACTTGCCGAATTAGAAACTCGCTGCCAAGGTCGACCTGCCACCAGGGATCCGTTTCCGTTTTGGTATGAAATCCCATTTCGCCAGAAATCTTGCCGTCGTTTCCTCCCCGAGCGTCCTGCTCCGGGTGCGGGCTGAATGACCATTCTGAGGTCGAACTTTGAGTTGCAGGTTTGTTGATCGCGAGGTTTATCACGGCAATTCAGAGCCCTTTCCGCTTCGCTATTGGTGCACCTTCACTCGCGGTTCGATGCCACGAGTCAAAATGTAGATCTCCGCAATAGCGGCCGTCCCACGATGCGGCAGGGAGCGAGCTTGCGGACGCCGCGGGCCACAAGGATATGGCAAAATCTCGTGTTGCACTTCGATTTCTAATGTCCGACGCCTGAAACTAAATTAGCATGATGTCTGTTTTTGGCGAAGGATCGTAAAGCGGACGGGGCCTCCGGAACGAGCGGGGCTGCATTTCGAAGGCGTATTGTGGAGAAGAGCTTTTCGCAGGTGGCTGACGAAGTTACGGCGACAGCGCAGTTCGATCAATCGCGCTCGTATCCATCCAAAAGCCCGCGCGGAAGCAGCGGTTCCGGTCAGGCTCTCAGAAGGAGACCAGCATTGAATGACAGTCATGACTTCCTGACCGCCGCCGTGAAGATGCGGAATAGGTATCTCAATCTTCTCGAAGCATCGTTGACCGGAACCTTGTACGGCGACGCGCCCATTGATCCGTGGACCGGTGGGCAATACGACCCGAACAAGCGTGCCCTCGGGCGGGATTGGCCAGGACTGGCGCAAACCATGATTGGCTCGGCGAGGATGCGCAATTTGCGGCATCTGTGCGAAACCGTGATCCTGAACGATGTTCCTGGCGACTTTATAGAGACCGGGGTCTGGCGCGGTGGAGCGTGCATTTTCATGAGAGGCATTCTTGCCTCATACGCCGAAACGCGACGTCGGATCTTTGTCGCCGACAGTTTCGCCGGCCTTCCTCCTCCAAGTCCCGAAAAGTATGCGGCGGACGTTGGCGACACCCACCACGTGCATGGAGAACTGGCGATCTCCCGGAAGGACGTGGAAGAAAATTTCCGCAGATATGACTTGCTTGACGAGCAGGTTGTCTTCCTTGAAGGCTGGTTCAAGGACACGCTCCCAAATGCCCCGATACAAAAATTGGCGGTTCTTAGACTGGATGGCGACATGTATGAGTCGACCGTTCAAGCTCTCGATGCGCTCTATCACAAGGTATCGTATGGGGGATTTGTAATCGTCGACGACTACTTCCTGGCCCCGTGCGCTCAGGCTGTGGATGAGTTCCGCGCTAGAGGCAACATCACTTCGCCCTTAATTCCGATCGACGGCTGTGCCGTGTGGTGGAGGGTTTCCGAGCCCGCAAATCACCAATGACAAACCCCCATCGGGTGACGTGAGCAATACTATTCGAAGGCGACCGCCCAGCATCGAACGAGGCGATCGTTCATGGCGGGAATGCCGAGGGATGGGGATGACGTGAGCACAAGAACACACATCACACTTCTCGTTCATCCAGGGATCGTGCAGGTGCTCGCAAGCATGGTCAGGATGCTCGCCGATGGTTTGAGCGAGATCTCGATCGGGACGGACATCATTCATGATTTGCCTGCGGATTTCGACGGGCGGGCGATCGTACTAGGCGCCAATCTTTATCAAACGTCGGCTTTGGATCGTCTGCCTGGAAATTCTATTATATTCAACGTCGAAAATTATACATCAAATTGGATCACGGATGATTATTGCAATCTCTTGCGGAGGTTTCATGTATGGGATTTTAGCGAGAGCAATTCCATCTTTCTATCCAGGAAGATAGGTCGCCCGGTCCATTATTTCCGGATGTTCTATGTTGATGGTCTTGCGCGAATCGGTGACGCTGAACAGGATATTGATGTTCTATTCTACGGATCATTCAATGAGAGAAGGTCGGCAATAATAGACGAAATGCGCGCTCGTGGGCTGCGCGTTGAGGCATTGTTCAATGTTTTTGCCGGACAGCTCGATCAATTCATTGCTAGATCCAAGGTTATTATCAATATACATTTCTACGATAGTGGGCAGCTCGAAATAATCCGCGTATTCGATCTTCTGGCCAACGGGCGCGCGGTAGTAAGCGAGATAAATCCGGGCGAACTTGTGGACGCCGATTTGACGGACGCCTTCGTTGCGGCGCCATACGAGAACCTTGTCGCCGCGGCCGAGGCGCTGGTGCACGACACGGATAGACGTCACAAGGTAGCGACGGCCGGGTTCGAGGCATTCAGTCGACGCAGAGCAACAAATATACTTCCGGAAGCGCTTGCCTGGAGCGATTTGCCGAACCTGCCCGGTGACGTTGTACTCGGTCGGGGAAAGATACGCGATCCAAGGGTGCTGAATATCGATATCAGCAACCGATGGCATCCCGACATCGTGGCCGACATATCGGATCCTGGCCTGTTCGAGCGTGAATTTATGTCCGAGCGCTTCGGACCGGTTCGGATGGATCGGGGACTATTTGCCAGCATAACGGCCTCGCACGTGCTCGAGCACGTTGCGGATCTTGTGACGGCTATGACGAACTGCCTGACTTTGCTGGCGGATGGAGGGCTGTTCAATATTGTGGTGCCATACGACCTGTCATACGGTGCCTGGCAGGATCCTACCCACGTACACGCCTTCAACGAGCGGAGTTGGCTCTACTATTGCGAATGGTACTGGTATCTCGGATGGACCGAATCCAGGTTCGAGTTGGTGGAGCAAACCTTTGGCTATAGTTCGATCGGGGATGCGCTCGCGGCGCGAGGTGTCTTGGAGGACGAGATCTTGCGCAGCCCGCGGGCGGTAGACGAGATGCGCGTGGTGCTGCGCAAACGGCAACTGACCGAGGCTGAACGTGATTACGGGCGCCAAATGCGTGGCGATAGCCGTGCGTGAAGTCGCGGGCTCTGCGACTCCGTGAAAGCTGGGGCGCTTAGCCCGAGCTTTGCTGCCGATCCATTGACATCCGCTCTGACGATTGCCCGTCGTCTGGGATGACGAGTGGCGCAATGCAAAGGAAAGCTTGCATCGAGCCGTACGCCCCGCACATGGCGCAATCGATGCCCGTGTCCTCGATCACGACGCCCGTTCCAGGAAACGGGATAAGCCGGCGTTGCAGAGGAAGGCACTTTTGAAGGAGTTTGCGTGCACCTGACGGCGAGACTGTGTAGGCCTGCGTTCCAAACGAATGTACCAGCCCGACGAGCGATCTCGAGAATTTCTCAGCCTGAAACGAGGTCCCGTTTCTATTTCGGAGGTCGTAGAATTCCAGCTTTGCTTTGGAGAAGCCGAAATCCAGCCAGGCGAACAATGGGTCAAATACATAGCCCCACTGGATGATATCCCAATCCCTCGGAGCTCGAGCCATGAGATCGGCCGATTCCTCCAGGAACCGAAACGATGCACGGACGTCGTCTTCAAAGACGGTTATCGGCTTGTTCTCCGAAACCGCCAGCTTCCACAGGTTGATATGGGATAGAGCACACCCGAGCGTTCCTGCCGGATACGCGCAATCGCTGGTGATCAGGCCTTCCTCTATGAGCGCATTCCGGTCCAGGGCGGCGCCGTCGGCGGCCGATACCCGAAGCGTATTCTGCGTCAGATGCCAATTGTCGCTCTGATACTTGTTCCAGCGGTCGACGCTCCGGTCGAGGTTTATCAGGTGAATTTTCGGCGAATCCCGTGGCTCGGCCGGCGCCGACGCGACGGCAGCGACCTCCGCCAATACCGGGACGTCACCCGCGCTGCGCAAAAGCTCGCCTGCGCGCTCGATTCCATCACTTACATGATATTCGCCATCGCCGAAGGTGATGTAGCCGTAGACCTGCCGGTTATCGATGTATTGAACGATCCCGGCCTTGCGGGCGCTGTCGGCAAAGATGACGTACTCGTATCGCGTGGTGCCGTCGTCATATGTCAGCTCGGTCAGCACGTCGGCGCGGACAAGGTAGGTGCAATGCACGAGCGGTATTTCAATGATGCCGCGGACATGGCGGTTGAGCACCCAGAGATACTGATCGCAGTGCTGATAATATCCGCTCGCGTCGACCTCGGCGTGGTAGTTCGAATAATACTGACCGGGTGCGATGGAGCGTAGCAGCGGCGCAACGATAGGCACGTCGAGCGCGACGAGTTCCCGCAGCGTGGCGGGTCGCACGAAATTGTCGACGTCGACGACGAAATAGAATTCGCAATTGTGCTCGAGGGTTTTCCGCAGGCTGATGTTGCGGATTCTGCCGAGCACCTTGAAACGCGTCTCGTTCCATTCGTGCTCGCGAAACTGCTCGACCCGGTCGGACACGTCCGACGTGTCGATCTCGACCGCGGAATAGAGGTGGCCGACGCGTTCCAGCCATTCGCGCAATATGTGCTCGGTCCTATCAGTGTTGTTGTTTGTTCGGATGTAGAGGACGATCGATTCTTTAGGATAGTCGAGCGCTTCGATGCAAGTCAGGTAGAGCGGCAGCGCGGGCTCCTTCTGCTTTGCCAATATCGCGACAAGGACGCGCGGCGTGCCTTTGAGCCGCGAGCGTAACGGGCGCTGCGCAACAAGCGCGTGCTGCTCGACAAGGCTCTCTGCGCCGAGGCTTCCCAATACCGGCGGCTCGCGGACCTCGAGTTTGTCCGCGGCGAAACGGGCATTGGCCACAACCCGCTTCAGCATGTCCGCCGGCAATTTGTCGGAAGCCAGCAGTTTCAGGCAGGCATCGAGCGATTCCCGATGGGCGCCCGCCCAGTATGCGTTGACTGACAACTCGTCGAGCAGTCCGTAGTCGTAGACCCAAGGCTGGACGAACAGACCCGCCGGCTCGGTGAGGCCCACACCGCGACGCGCATAGTCCAGCCCTTCCGCGTTGCGCCCCTGGTTGCGGCAGTAGAGGCTCGCTGCGTGCAGCGCCTCCACGCGCGTGGGCACTGTCGCGGTCGCGCGCTCATAGACCGCGACGACTTCTTCGAAGGGCCGGGCAAGCGCCGCCATCAGGTTCCCGGCCTCGAGCAGGCTTACATAGACCTCCTCGTTCCAGAAACCCAGTTCAGCTCGCTTCAAATACTGTTCGAGCGCCTTCTCGCGCTCGCCAAAATCCCTGTAACTCTGCGCCAGATAGAAGGTGTAGCGCGATATCAGGAACGGGTCGGTTTCGGTTGCGAGCACGTTCTCCAGCACCGCCGCGTCGTCCTGGTATTTTCGCGGGTTCTGGCTGCGCGCTCCGCCGCGCCCCGTTGCGATGCGAAAACCCTCGGCGTTCTGCCTTGAGATGGGGCCGGGGGGGCCTTCCAGATATTCGTGCAACACACCCTTGAAGGAAAAGGCCAGCCGGTTGCTGCAGATCTGCGGGCGGTAGAACGCGATATTTCCATGCAGTACCTCGACATCGTAGAGATCTTTGTCCATCCGCGACTTGAACAAGGCTGGCTCGAAGTCGCGATCGCAGATCAGCATATCGTCCGCGTCGATGATCATCGCATAGTCGACGCTCTCGATCTCGCGCAGTCGCTCGAGGGCGAAGCTGCGGTTGTAGGCGAAGTCCCGCCACGGCTCGTCGATAACTGCTCCCTTGACATTGTTTTGCGCGAGAAAGCCTCGGATCAGGTCTTGTGTGCCGTCGGTGGACCCAGTGTCGACGACGAGCACATAGTCGACAAGAGGAAGCGCGCTGGCGAGGCATTGCAGGATGACCTTCGCCTCGTTCTTGACGATCATGCACAGGCCGATGGTGCTCACGCCGGACCCTCGTTGAGGCGGCCATATTTGCATCGCAGTGTCATGTCGCACAGCAATCCTTTTTGATGAGGATTCGATCGTCTCTCACGCTCGTCTCACAGCCGCCGCAGCCTAAGCCATTTTGATGAAGGCTCTCAATTTTCGCGATTGAAATGGCCCTTAGCTAACTCTTGGATTTTTAAAGTGTTCACGCCCTGGCATGTCATTTCGATGACAGTCTCTGATGGGTGACCCAGCGGTTCTGAATTAATAAATTGTAAACCAAACCATTTACAAGTTTAGAAATTTCGAATTTACTAATATCTAATGCAATGGAGGGTAGCTGCGGATTTGGCGAAAGATCGCCGGTCCGCGGTTGTCTGCGAAGCCAGGAGAGTATCCGGGAGGAAAGCCACTCACCCGTGAGGGCGCGGTGTATGTGGTGGTGGGCGAACGTTTCGCCGATTGGTCCTGAATCCGTAATCTAGGCTACCGATCTCCCAATGATGGTCCCTCGCAAGTAGCCGGCTCCTTGCAAGTCGTGAACAATCGCGACCCGCGTGATGGAGTTGGCAGTGGTCCGTGTAACATCACCCACCAGACGGCGCCGCGTTGACGTGGCCTTCGGCCTTGGCCTGTGTCCATCTCCTCTTGCCACCTGCGGTAGTCGCCTTGCGACTGGTAACGACGTCCGCCCGACTGTGTATCTCGGGCGGCGCATTCCTGGGATTGGACAATTTTCGGCTCTCGCCGTCGTGGCTTCACCCGCCCGGCTGCGGAAGCTCGGCACCGACTGAAACCTGAAGCTGAGAAACGACAATAACGGCGGCGTTGGCCGCAGCGGATCGAGGAGGACACTATGAGCTTCACTGCGGGCTTTGCGGTCATGGAAGTCACCGTTCGAGGCGCTTTGCCTATCGGCGACGGGACCGAGAACGTCACCTATTTCATTCTGGACTCGGCCAAGAACACGATCGTCGGCCAGGTCATCCTTCCCAGGGCCGTACCGCGCAGCCTCGCCGTAGCCCTCACCGTCAAGGTCCCGAGCGCAGCCGGCTCGCTTGCGATCGGCACATTCGACGAAGGCGGGGCTTTCCAGGCTGCCAGCTTCCTTCGCGTGGAGACCCCCACAATTCAACGCCCCGACGGTGCCGTCGGGGCGGCGGGGCGATGACCGCTGCCAAATGTCTGGTTCGTGCCGCTCGCCGGTCAAGCCGGTTGAGCGGTTTTCCCTTGAATTGAATTCCAAGCCAACAGGAGCCAGTTATGGCCCGCGCCTCTGAAATTCTGTTTGTGGATCCTTCAGTCTCCGACCTCGAGACGGTTCTTGGCAATCTGAGGCCCGAGGTCGAGGCTGTCGTGCTCGACGGCTGGCGGCCGGTGGCGCAGCAGATGGCGGACGTTCTCGCTGGGCACGAGGGGCTCGACGCGGTTCACGTTATCGCGCACGGCTCGCCAGGCCGGGTTCAATTCGCGGCAGGAGAGTGGTCCGCAGCCACTGTGAGGGACGAGGCTGAGGATTTCGCCGCGATAGGCAAGGCGCTTGCCGAAGACGGCGAGATGCGGCTGTGGAGCTGCGAAACGGCCTTGGGGAATACTGGCGAGACGTTCGTGGCCGCACTGGAGGCGGCTGTTGGTGCAGACGTTCACGCAGCCAGGTCGCTGGTTGGCGAAGCCAGGCTGGGTGGTAGTTGGGAGTTGTCAGCGCGACCGGGCCAGTCGTCCCTTCTTCCGCCGCTGAGCTCAGCGGGCGTAGCAAGCTACGCAGGCGTGCTCGCTGTCGATCTGACGTTGACTGGTGATCTGACCATCCAAAATGGCAGTGCTAACATAAATACATACTATCTAGTAGATACTACGCTCAATCCGCCGGTGTTGGTTGGAAGCTTCTCCCTTCCGCAATCAGGTAATAATAAAGTAAGTGAATTTGCTGTTACAATTACAATACCGGATCCAACTCATACTTACAAAATATACGACTCTGGGTTTAATCTTTTCGGCACGTTAACGCCTGGTGGCGGAAATACTTACACACTCCAGGACGGCCCCACCTTCGGTCCGAGCAACGGCAACGGCGGCAACCATTTCGATACTGGGACCTTCAGCACCAGCACAGTCGGCGCTACCGGCCCAGCGGGTGCTACCGGCGCAACCGGAGCCACGGGTGCGACCGGCGCTGGAGCGACTGGCGCCACGGGCGCGACCGGAGCTACGGGCGGAACTGGTGCGACCGGCGGTACCGGCGCGACCGGCGGCACGGGTGCGACCGGCGGTACTGGCGCAACGGGTGGTACTGGCGCGACGGGTGGTACTGGCGCGACCGGCGCCACGGGTGCCACTGGCGCGACGGGCGCCACGGGTGCGACCGGCGGTACCGGCGCAACAGGCGAAACTGGCGCGACGGGCGCCACGGGTGCGACCGGCGGTACCGGCGCAACAGGCGAAACTGGTGCGACCGGCGCCACGGGTGCGACCGGCGCCACGGGTGCGACCGGCGGTACCGGCGCAACGGGTGAAACTGGCGCGACTGGCGGTACCGGCGCGACGGGCGGTACCGGCGCAACGGGTGAAACTGGCGCGACCGGCGCCACCGGCGGCACCGGCGCAACGGGCGAAACTGGCGCGACGGGCGGTACCGGCGCAACGGGTGAAACTGGCGCGACCGGCGCCACGGGTGCGACCGGCGGTACCGGCGCAACAGGCGAAACTGGCGCGACCGGCGCCACGGGTGCGACCGGCGGTACCGGCGCAACAGGCGAAACTGGCGCGACCGGAGCCACTGGCTCGACCGGAGCAACCGGTGCGACGGGTGAGACCGGAGCAACTGGAGCAACCGGCTCGACCGGAGCCACGGGTGAGACCGGAGCGACAGGCGCAACCGGCTCGACCGGGGCCACAGGTGCGACGGGTGAAACTGGGTCGACTGGCTCGACCGGCTCGACTGGAGCAACCGGGTCAACAGGCGCCACAGGTGCGACGGGTGAAACCGGAGCGACAGGCGCAACGGG
>NZ_VFTJ01000038.1:0-19397 GCF_006439595.1 Mesorhizobium sp. B3-1-9 | reverse complement strand
CACCAACTTCTCAAAACTCTTCAATCACATAAAACAAAACCCCGCCGAAAATCGACGGGGTTCGTCAGCAGTCTGAGCGGGGCATTTGCCCCGCTTTTTTGTTTTCCGAGAAACACGCTTCCGCGATCAGTTCGCGGTCTTGGCCTTGTCCTGCTCGTCCTTGAGCTTCTTGGCGAAGTCCTGATTGTTCTTGGCGACGAAGTCCTGCAGCTTCTTCTGCCGGTCCTCGATGTCCGACTGCTGCAGCGGCGGGCCGTCATAGGCGCCACTGAAGCCGGTGAGCGCGATCTTGATCGGGTTCGGCTGGTTCTGGAAGTTGATCGACGTGAGCGTGATCCCCTGCCCCTTCTTGAAGGAAGCGACGAGTTGGTCGCTCAGCGGCACTTCCGCGACGCAGCGATCCGGGAAGCAGATCACATAGTCGAGCTTCTGCGCCTTGCCGGCATCGATCTGGAGCGCAATGCCCGGAGGCACAAGGCGGCCGGTCGGAACCGTAACCTGGAAGACCTTGCGGTTCACCTTGCCCTTGAGCTCGATCAGGCTGACGCCGGTGACGAGCTGGCCGTTGCCGGCGGTGACGATGTTCTGCACATTGCAGATGTCGACGTCTTCCTGCTTGGTGCAGGCCTTGAACCAGCCCTGCGGGATCTGCGGCTGCTGTTGGGCCGAGGCGGTGAAAAGCCCGGCGCCCAGAACGCCGACCACGCCTGCGGCCAGCACCGAAAGGCGGTACGCGTTGATCGTCATATGGTGCACTTTCCTCTTAAATGATCCCGGGGACCGGCTTCTTCGTGCCGTGTGGTCCAGCTACCTGTTGCCCAAATGAGGCAACAGGATGACTTCGGAGCGCGTGTTACACTGCCAGCCGCGTCGAATCCAGCCCGGTTTCCGCGATTTCTTCGCGGTTTCCTCTTCCGGAGGCGAGCGTCGATCGGCGCTCGAGCCGCCGAACCCGATTCCCAATCGGGCACCGATTCAATCGGGTGGCGAAATGCTCTACGGTGCATGGCGAATCACAAAGCCGCCCGGCAAGGAGACGGTCATGGACCGCGTTCTCGTTCGGCTGATCGCCGCGACCTCGTTTCTGGCTCTTTCGCTCCTTCCGGCACAGTCGGAGCCGAAGCACGGCATTGCCATGCAAGGCGAGCCGGCGCTGCCGCCCGACTACCAGCATTTCGACTACGTCAATCCGGACGCGCCGAAAGGCGGAAGCGTCACCTATTGCGTCGTCGGCTCCTTCGACAACCTCAACCCCTTCATCCTGAAAAGCCTGCGCACGACGGCGCGCGGCATGATCGATACCGTTTACGGCAATCTCGTCTTCGAGCCGCTGATGCAGCGCAACTATGACGAGCCCTTCAGTCTTTACGGGCTGCTTGCCGACAGCGCCGACATGGATCCGGAGCGCAAGAGCATCGAGTTCCATCTCAACCCCAACGCAAAATGGTCGGACGGACAGCCGGTGACTCCGGAGGACGTGCTGTTCACCTATAACGTCTTTACCGACAAGGGCCGCCCGCCCTACAGCGACCGCATGAGCATGATCGCCAAGCTGGAAAAGACCGGCGACCACAGCGTGAAATTCACGTTCAACGACAAGGCCAACCGCGAATTCCCGATGATCGTCGCGCTGACACCGATCGTCCCTAAGCACGCCTTCGACAAGGACACGTTCGACAGAACCACGCTGAAGCCATTGATCGGCAGCGGGCCCTACACCGTCGATAAGGTGCTGCCGGGACAGCGCATCGTCTTCAAGCGCAACCCGGACTATTGGGGCAAGGACATTCCGTCGAAACGCGGCTTCGACAATTTCGACCGGATCACCATCGAGTATTTTCTCAACGCCAACGCCAAGACGGAAGCGTTCAAGAAAGGAATCTGCGCCCTCGATGACGAGACCGATCCGGTCAAGCGTGAGCGCGACATCGACTTTCCGGCCTTCCGAAAGGGAGATGTGAAGGAAGAATATTTCAACACCGGCATTCCCCCGGTGGTGACCGGCTTCCTGTTCAACACCCGGCTACCGAAGTTCGAGAATCCCGTTGTCCGCCGCGCGCTCGGCATGCTCTACGACTTCGAATGGACGAACAAGAACCTGTTCGGCGGCAAGTTCAACCGCACCATGAGCTACTGGCAGAATTCCGAGCTTTCGGCGCTCGGCCACCCGGCCGACGATCGTGAAAAGGCGCTGCTTGCACCCTATCCCGGCCGCGTGCCGCCAGATGTGATGGACGGCACCTGGCGCCCGCCGGTGACGGACGGTTCGGGCCAGGACCGCAAGGTGCTCAAAGCGGCCTTCGAGTTGCTGAAAGGTGCAGGCTTCCATGTGCAGGATGGCAAGATGCTCGACGCGCAAGGAAATCCGTTCGGCTTTGAGATCCTGACCTCATCCCAGGACGAAGAGCGGCTGGCGGCCGTCTACCAGCGCACGCTGGAGAAGATCGGTATCGACGTCGGCATCCGCACCCTCGACGGCGACCAGATCCAGTCGCGCAAGCAGCGTTTCGACTTCGAGGTTCTGATCGGGGCGAGCGGCTTCAGCAATTCGCTGTCGCCCGGCAGCGAGCAGCTCGGCCGTTGGGGATCGATCGCCGCGAAGACAGAAGGATCGTTCAATCTCGCCGGCGTCGCCGATCCGGCGATCGACGCCGCGATCGACGCCATGCTGAACGGCCGCACCAAGGAAGACTATGTCGCGGCGGTGCGCGTGCTCGACCGGCTGCTGATCTCGGGCAACTACCTAGTGCCGATGCAATACAACACGCAGCAATGGCTTGCTTACTGGAGTTATCTGGAACATCCGCAAAAGACCCCCATATTCGGCTATCAGCTGCCGACCTGGTGGCGAAAGCCCGACTGAGGCAAGCCCAGCCATAATCGGGACCAAAAAGGAAACGAGCATGAGCGCCGAGAACTCCATCACCGTCGATGTCGTGTCCGATGTTGTCTGCCCCTGGTGCTTCATCGGCCAGAAGCGGCTGGACAAGGCCATTGCTGCTGCAAGCGATGTCGACGTGCATGTCAGCTGGCGGCCGTTCCAGCTCGATCCGACCATCCCGCCGGCGGGCATGGATCGCCGTCAATACATGCTCGGCAAGTTCGGCAGCGAGGAACGCGTCCAACAGATCCACGCGCGCATCGAACCGCTCGGCGAGGCCGAGGGCATCCATTTTGCATTTGGCGCCATCAAGATCGCGGCCAATACGCTCGACGCTCATCGCGTCATCCGCTGGGCGGGCGCCGCGGGTGAAGACGTGCAGAACCGGCTGGTGCGCCGCCTCTTCCAGCTGAATTTCGAGGAAGGCGTGAACATCGGCGACCACGCGGTGCTGATAAAGGCCGCCGGCGTGGCCGGCATGGATGCGTCTGTGGTCGAAACGCTGCTGCCGACCGATGCCGACGTCGAGGCAGTCCGCAACGAGATCGCCACAGCTTCGCGCATGGGCATCACCGGCGTGCCCTGCTTCCTGCTCGAAGGCAAATACGCGGTGATGGGCGCGCAGGATGCCGACACGCTTGCCGACGCGATCCGCCAGGTGGCCCAGGCCAAGGCGCGCGGCGAGCTCGAAACCGCGAACTGAATGCTCCTTCCGCGCAATCGGGGCGGAAGGCTGCGGCGAAGCCGCGCTACCTGACGCCGCGCGCTTTTCCGTGCTCCTACTTCGCGGTCGCTTTGGCCTTGCTCAGGAAGAAGCCATGGCCATTGCTGCCCGTGCAGCTTAAGCCCTTCTTCGACGACTGGCAGGAAACGGCCCCCTGCTCCAGCTGTTGCCGTAGCCAAGCTTGGTCACGTCGCTGCAACAGCCCTGCTCGCCGGGATTCTTGATCAGTGTCGCCGGCCCTTTCGGCCCCAGGATTACGGTGACGTAGCTGGGCTCGACGCGTAAGCAGGAAAGCTCCGGCCGCCATCCTACGGCTGGCAGGTGCTGGTGCCGCCCTTCGGCGTATAAATGCAACCGATGTTGCCGCACGGCGTGTTGTCAAAATCATGCCCGTCCTGGCCGAACACGATCTGGTGAATCGCCTCGGACACGGCGCTGGGCTAGGATTGAGAGGGGGTTTGGCTGATTTGAGGGCGACATAAATGGCAGTGAGGCATGGCGCATTGTTGCTGCTCTCTTTGCCTTTTGCCCTGGGGCTCCCATTGTCGTTGCAACGCGTATCGGCCGAGGAAGCCGTTATGTCGGCGACCTTCGAAGGCAAACCCTGGACGGCGTCCTTTACCCTGGCCCAGACGATGCAGATGGGCGGCAAGCCGGTTTTGAACCTGTCGGGAACAGAACAGGGCTCGCCGACCATGACCTTCAATTCGATGCTCGTTTTGAAAGATCCGAACGACTTTGCCGGCACCTATCCGCTCAAGACCGGGTCGTCCGCGAACAGCGCCAGCTTCAACATTCTCGATTCCGGCGCCATGGTCGGCCATGTCCGCTTCGCCAGCGGCGAGATCGTCGTCGACAAATACGATCCCGCCGCAAAGACCGTTTCCGGTCGTTTCAGCGCGTCGGGAAAAGACGAATCGGGCAAGCCCGAAGATCTCATTGACGGTAAATTTTCGGGCATTCCGGTCACCGCCCAGTAGCCATCCCGGCCCGCGGATACCTCTTTTCCATTCACAAACCCGTGTTTTCCGCTTCCCCAAGGGAAGGTTGCCGCCGGCTGGCGCAATCGCCTTTAACGCACTGGAATAAAAGACGAAATCAGCTCGATAGGCGCCCCTCGGCGTGGCCTTTCTGTTGCCCTCGGGACACGGCGGGTAACCCTGTTCACATTCGCCGGCAGAAAATTAATGGAAAATGATCAATTGGTGTTACCATGTGTAACAAAACTAGAAAGGTTTGGGCGGGATCGTGACTTGGGTCGGTAGACCGCAACGTACAGTACCGGAGCAAACATCCAGCGAGGCAAAGACCTCGTCCCTCACGCCGGTATCGTCGATGCGTACATTCTGGGGGCTGATGCGAGCCTACTGGTTCTCCAACCGGTGGAAGGAAGCCTGGACCCTCACCGTCGTCATTGCGCTGCTGACGGCATTGTCCAGCAAGGCTGGCGTCTGGTTTGCCGTGGCGTTGGGCGAATTGGGCAATTCGATCGCCTTTCTCCACGACGCCGCCAACCCCCATCCGTTGCAGACCATCCTGACCAATGCCGGCATATTGGTGCTGCTGGTCGTGCTGAAGGATGCCGGCTTCACCGGCGTGCGCAATCTCGTTTCAACGACCTTGCATCGCAAATGGCGGGGTTGGCTGAACAACCAGTTCAACCAGGCCCTGCTCGACGGCAACCATACCCATTTCCACGCCCAGCACGGTTCGGCGGCCGGCGGCATCGTCGCTCCGGACAACATCGACCAGCGTATCCAGGAATCGATCAAGGACATGACCGGCGGCGCCATCGGGCTTGCCATGGGCGTGCTGGGTGTCGCGACTTCGCTCTATTTCATCGGTGAAAACCTGATTGGGTCCTCGGTCGAGGTCAAGGGCCTGGAATTCCTGGGCAGCTACGGCACCGCGGTGCTGGCATTCCTTGCCGTCGCCATCTATGTGCCGCTGAACACCTGGATCGCGGTCAAGCTCGGGCGCCTGCTCGAGCGGCTCAATGTGCGCATGCAGCAGGCCGAGGGCAGCTACCGCAGCGAACTGACGACATTCCTGCGCCGCAGCTTCCACGTCGCCGCCTCGCATGGCGAGGGCGTGCAGAAGTCGATGCATGACCGGCTCTATGTCGATATCGACAAGACATGGGGGCGGCTCAACATCGTCAACACCAGCTACACGTCGTTCGAGCTGATCTACAATTTTGTCGGCGCCCGCATCGTTGCCTACTCGCCCGGCCTCGTGTCGTTCATCCACAACCGCCTCGATTACAAGGGCTACATCACCGGCTCCGAAATGGTCGCCCAATTGATCAGCCAGTGTTCGTGGTTCATCCATGTGATGCCGGCGATTGCCACGCTGCGGGCCAACAGCCAGCGCGTCACCGAACTCGCCAACGCCATCGAGAACGTCCAGCACCCGCAGGAATTCTATCAGCAGACCGGCCGCTCCGACTTCAGCTACGCCACCCAGAACCCCGTATTCGGCCTCACCATCCAGAAGCTCGAGTTGGCGCACCAGGGCGAAGACGCGACGCCCTTCCTCAGCGCCGCCAATCTGCGTTTCCGTCGCGGCGAATGGACCTTCCTCAAGGGTGAGTCCGGCTGCGGCAAGACTTCGCTTATCAAGGCGATCAATGGCTTGTGGCCATATGGCCGCGGCACCATCGTTTTCCCGGAAGGCGTGACGAGCTTCTACGCCGCCCAGGAGGTCAAGCTGCAGCAGGTCTCGCTAAAGCAGCTCGTCTGCCTGCCGGGTTCCGAGAACGACCATAGCGACACGCAGGTCGCCGCAGCCCTGCATAAAGCCGGTCTCGGCGACTTCATCGGGCACCTGGCCGACGAGAGCCGTGAGGGCAAGGTCTGGGACCAGGTGCTTTCGGGCGGCCAGAAGCAGAAGCTGGTGGTCGCCCGCATCATCCTGCGGCAGCCCGGACTTCTGTTCCTCGACGAGGCGACCGGCGCGCTCGATCCCGAAGGCAAGATCGCCTTCCACCAGGCGATCAAGGACAATTGCGCGAACGTCACCGTCATCAGCGTCATGCATGAGGCAGTGCCACCGCGCTCGCTTACGGGCGAGGATTTCTACCACAGCGTGGTCGCGATCGCTGACGGCGTCGCCACCAAGAAGCCGCTCGCTCCCAGCCTGCCGCGCGAGCTCACCACCATCCTCACCCAGCCGCCGCGGCCGGCCGAGGACAAATGGCTGCGGTTCCGCCGGCTGAAGCAGAAATAGCAGTCAGGCCAAGCTTTTAACTGCTTCCATGGCTTGGCTGCTGCGGCTGCCGATCACAGTCTCGCGATCCGACCTCCCCTCACCCGATTTCCGAGCTTTTGACAATTGACTCGGCAAAAAGCGCTCCTATGTTGCGCCCGCTCGCCAAATTCAAACTCGAACCCGGCGAGCAGAAAGGTCAACCCGCCATGCCTGGCGACAGTCACAGTCGAACGCAACCGCCGTCCGCCCTGACGTGACCTGATGGCTCACGTCCTGCCGGACGGCAAGGAGTGAGCCATGAACGAATTCGCCCCCGTATTGGACGACGAAGCAACCGCCGTCGCCCGTGTTCTTGCCAACGATCACGTCGCCGACGTCGTCGAAGCCCTCAACCACGAACCCCGCGAGACGGCCATCGAGCTGCTTTGCGCCGTGCCGTTCGAGCGGCTGGTCGAGATTTTCGACCAGCCGGAGCTCGAAGCAGCGCCCGAGCTCGCCGAAGCCCTGCCCCGTCCCAAGGCAAGCAAGCTTTTGACCGCCATGTCAGTCGACCGCGCGGCCGACATTCTGCGCGAATTGGATGAGCCGGCCCGCTCGGAGCTGCTCGGCGCCTTGGCCACGCCGCTGCGCGCGACGCTGCTATCCATCCTTGGCTATCCGGAAGGCAGTGCTGCCTCGATCATGACGACGGAATTCGTCAGCGTGCCCTCGGACTGGACCGTTGGGCGCACGCTCGACTACATCCGCAAGGTCGAGCGCACCCGCGAAACCATCTACGCCATCTACATCGTCGATCCGGAGACGCAGCTCCTGCTGCGTTCGACCGGACTGCGCCGGCTGATCACCGGCAACCCGGAGGATCCGATCCTGTCGGTAGCGCCCGATCGCGTGCCGGTGACGGTGACGCCGCTCACCGATCGCGAGAACCTGGCGCAGACGATCTCGAAATACGACCTGCTCGCCTTGCCGGTGGTCGACCATGGCAGGATCCTCGGCATCGTCACCGTCGACGACATCATCGACACGATGATCGAGGAGACGACCGAGGACGTGCATCGTTTCGGCGGCATGGAGGCGCTCGACGAGCCCTATATGAAGATGAGCTTCCTCGCCATGATCCAGAAGCGGGCCGGCTGGCTCTGCGCGCTGTTCCTCAGCGAGATGCTTACGGCCAACGCCATGCAAAGCTACGAGAGCGAGCTGGAAAAGGCGATCGTGTTGACGCTGTTCATCCCGCTTATCATGAGCTCCGGCGGCAATTCCGGCTCGCAGGCGACGTCGCTCGTCATCCGCGCGCTGGCGCTGCGCGAGATCGGGCTGCGCGACTGGTGGCGGGTGGCGCTGCGCGAGCTGCCGACCGGGGTGGTGCTCGGCTCGATCCTCGGCATTGTCGGCATCTGCCGCATCGCGCTCTGGCAGTATTTCGGCTTCTACGACTACGGCCCGCACTGGATGCTGATCGCGGCAACGGTGGGCGCGGCGCTGGTCGGCATCGTCACCTTTGGTTCGCTGTCGGGATCGATGCTGCCCTTCGCGCTGAAGCGCATCGGCTTCGACCCGGCAAGCGCCTCGGCGCCGTTCGTCGCCACGCTGGTCGATGTCACCGGGCTGGTCATCTACTTCTCGGTGGCGCTGGTGATCCTGCGCGGCACGCTGCTTTAATGCATGTCGCGCAAAAGTGACCTCGGTTTTGCGACAACGACATGCATCAAGCAACGACCTAAAGCGCGTCGCGTGAATCCGTTTCGACGCGACGCGCTTTAGGCCTGAAAACTTTACCGCCGCCGGTATTTACCGGCGGCGGGTTGTCTCCGTCACCCGGCCTGGCGGCCGTAGATCGCGTCACGCATCGCGTCCGGGAAGGCGCCCATCATGCCGGCGATCGCCGTGTTGGTAAGCGCCACCACGGTCAGCTCAAGCGCCGCGTCGACGAACCAGGAATGGCCGTAGACGCCGCCCCATCGCCAGGTGCCCGGAGTCTGCGGCGTTGCCGCCGCGACCGGGTCGCGCAACACGCCAAATCCCAGACCCCAGCCCCAGCCGGGCATGGTCGTCTCCAGACCTGTGATCGCATCCCTGGTCATCGCCGTTGCCGTCTCGGGGCGGATGACCGTCCCGTCTCCGCGCCGCAGCGCTTCGAGCAGCTTCAGGACATCGCCGGCCGTTCCGTTCATGCCGGTGCCGCCGGATGCGAAGGAAGCGGGATCGAAAGTGCGCCCGGGCGTGAACGAGATGGCGCCATCGCCGAAAGGCACGAGATGATGCTCGCCCATGGCGACTGCCCCGCCGGGGCCGTCCGCGTAAGGCGTCACCAGCCGGGCCCGGTCACGGACGGCAAAAGCCGTGTCGCTCATACCGAGCGGCTTGGCGACCAGGCGCTCGGCAAGGTCCGGCAAGGTCTCGCCCGTGGCTCTCGCCATCGCCTCGCCCAGGACGTCCATCGCCACCGAATAGCCCCAGCCCGCGCCCGGCTCGAAGGAAAGCGGCACCGACGCGATGCGGCGGAGGTTCTCGGTCATGGAAAGGCCCGGCTGGTCGAGGCCATCCGAGATACCGGCCCGTTGATAAGGACCGCCGGCGGGCTGGCGAAAGCCGTAATCGAGGCCGGCTGTATGGGTGAGCAAATGCCGGATGGTCAAGGCGGGTTCGCTGCCGTCGGCAAGCTTCGGTCGGAACTCGGGTATGAATTTCGTCACCGGATCGGCAAGATCGATCACGCCAGCCTCGACCAAGGCAAGCGCCGCGGTGGCGACGACCGGCTTGGTCACCGAGGCCAGGCGGAAGATCGCGTCCTGTCGCATCGGCTCGTTCGCCTCGCGGTCGGCGACCCCGGCTGCGCGGCCATAAAGGATCTCGCCGCGCCGGGCGACGAGAACGACCGCGCCGACGATACGGCGCTCCTCGATCGCGCCATCCACGACCTGATCGACGCGCCGGGCGAAATTGCGGTCCAGCGGCGCGGCGGTGGCGGACATCGCAGGCTCCCTGAAATCCTGAGATGTCAGACGCGTTCGCCGTTCTTCACGCGATAGGTCGGCTTGTACATCGTCACCAGTTCCTCGGCCGCCGTCGGATGCACGGCCATGGTGCGGTCGAAATCGTCCTTGGTCAGGCCTGCCTTCAGCGGAATGCCGAGAAGCTGCGCCATCTCGCCGGCATCGGGGCCTAGAATATGGGCGCCGATCACCTTCCTTGACGCGCCGTCGACCACCAGCTTCATCAGCATCTTCTCGTCGCGGCCGGACAGCGTGTGCCGCATCGGACGGAACGATGCGCGATAAATCTCAACATCGGGATAGCGCTTGATCGCGTCGTCCTCCGACAGGCCGACGGTGCCGATCTCCGGCTGCGAGAACACCGCGGTCGGAATGGTGTCGTGATCCGGCGCGGTCGGGTTGTCCTTGAAGGCCGTCTCGACGAAGCACATCGCCTCGTGGATGGCCACCGGCGTCAGTTGCACGCGATGAGTGACGTCGCCAATCGCCCAGATGTTGTCGACATTGGTGCGCGAATATTGGTCGACCACGATCGCACCCGTCTTGCTGAGTTCGATACCGACGCCCTCCAGGCCCATATTCTCGGTATTGGGAATACGCCCGATCGCCAGCATGACCTGGTCGACCGTCAGGGTTTGGCCGGAAGACAGCAGCACGTCGAGCCGGCCCTCCGAGGTCTTGCGCACCCATTCCGAAACGGTGGGGCAGAGGATCCTGATGCCCTTTTTCTCCATTGTCTCATGCAGCGAGCGGCGCAAATCCATGTCGAAGCGGCTCAGGATCTCCTGGCCGCGATAGACCAGCGTGGTGTCGACGCCCAGGCCGTGGAAGATGTTGGCGAATTCGACAGCGATGTAGCCGCCGCCCTCGATCATGATCGCCTTCGGCAGCTCCTTGAGATCGAAGGCCTCGTTGGAGAAGATGCAGTATTCGTGGCCTGACAGCGCCGGATGCGGCGCCGGCCGGCCGCCAGTGGCGATCAGGATCTGGTCGGCGCTGACCGTGCGGTCCTCGGCAACCAGATAGATGCTGTGCTGGTCGACGAGCACGGCGCGCGAATGAAAGGTCTCGCCGCCGGAGCCCTCGACATTCCTCTTGTAGATCGCCTCGAGCCGCGCGATCTCCTTGTCCTTGTTGGCGACCAGCGTCTGCCAATCGAAGCTTGCCTCGGGCACCGTCCAGCCATAGCCGGCGGCGTCGGCGAAATGTTCGGGAAATTGCGAGGCATAGACATAGAGCTTCTTCGGCACGCAGCCGCGGATGACGCAGGTGCCGCCGAAACGGTACTCCTCCGCGACGGCGACGCGCTTGCCGAGGGCCGCCGCCACCCGGGCCGCCCTCACCCCGCCGGAGCCGCCGCCGATGACGAACAAATCATAGTCATAACCGGCCATCGCGTGGGCTCCTGCGGATGAGAAAGACGGGTCACAGGTAGGCTGCAAAGCGGCAAAAGAAAAGCCCGGGCAAACCCGGGCTTTGTGGTCCAGCCGCCGTCGGCGGATTGACTGGGATCAGTTCTGCGAGTCGTCCGCCGGGGCCGAATTGTCGGCGGGAGCGGAACCATCGGCGGGCGCGGTGGCATCCGGAGCCGGTGCTGCCGGCGCCGCGGCCTTGGCGGCGGCGGCGATCGTTTCGCCGACCTGCTGGGCGAGGTCGCGGGCGACGCCGTTCTGCCAGATGTCGGCGGCCTTCACGAGGTCGCGCGTCACCGCGGGACCGCTGTCCAGCAGCTTCTTGCCGGCTTCCGAGCTGTAGAAGGTGGCGATGTCGTTGAGCTCCTGCTCGGAAAACACCTTGGCATAGGCAAGTGCTGCTTCTTTTTCGAGATCGGCGCGCCGCGAGGCGAGGCTGAGCGCTTTCTCGGCCACGGTCTTGCCGATCAGCTCCTGCATGTCGGGGTTCTTCTGGATGAGCTGCGCCTCGAGCGCGCCGGCCGCCTGCGGCAGGATGTTGTCGAACGTGTCCGTGGCATGGATCGCCGCGACGGCCGCGCGCGCCGCCTTCAGATGCGATTCGCTGACATCCTGCGCAAACACCGGCGAAGACAGCGCAAGGGCGGCCGAGGCCGCCAGAAGCATCGAAAAGCGGCGAACTCGTTTAGGCAACATCATGGTCGATAGAACTCCCTGGTTTCAGGCTGCATGGACGGTTTCGATACCGTCGCCGCCGGCGATGATGGCCGTTGACGCCAGCCCGATGAATAGACCGTGCTCGACAACGCCTGGAATGGCGAAGAGAGCATTCGACAGCGCTCTTGTATCCGGAATGCGGCCAAAAGATGCATCGAGGATAAAGTGGCCGCCGTCTGTAACAAATGGCTGGCCCCCCGTCATCCTCAATGTAACCGGGCCGGAAAGGCCGAGCTCTGCGGTGGCGGCTCGAACCGCGATCTCGGTGGCGCGCAGGCCGAATTTGTTGACCTCGATCGGCAGCGGGAACCGGCCGAGCGTCCCGACCATCTTTGACTTGTCGGCGATGACGATCATGCGGTCGGATGCCGCCGCGACGATTTTCTCGCGCAGCAGTGCGCCGCCGCCGCCCTTGATCAGGGTCAGGTCCGGATCGACCTCGTCGGCGCCGTCGATGGTGAGGTCGAGTTCCGGCGTCTCTTCCAGTGTAGACAGCGGCACGCCGAGTTCGCGGCAGAGCGCCGCGGTGCGCTCGGAAGTCGGCACGCCAATGACCTTGAGGCCGGTCGCAACCTTCTCGGCCAGCAGCCGCACGAATTCTTCCGCCGTGGTGCCGGTGCCGATGCCGAGCCGCATGCCGTCGCCGACATGGGCGAGCGCGGCCCGCGCGGCTTCGACCTTCAACTGCCTTGCATCCATGGGGAGCCCCGATTTCGCCGGTTTCGCGCGCCTCCTAGCATTTTTGCCTGTCCCGTCAAAGGGCCGCTCTCAAAGGCTCTGTGGACCGATCGAGGCTTCTTGCTTGAACCGGGCCCAACCTGTATCGGCTGCGGCAATTCAATCGCTACAGGAACGCGCCATGCCGAGCCCGATCATCGTCTTCGACCTGGATGGAACGCTGGTCGATACGGCGCCGGACCTGCTCGACAGCCTCAATCACAGCCTGGCGGCAAGCGACCTCGCCGCTGTCGACGAAGCCGGTTTCCGGCGCTTCGTCGGCCATGGCGGGCGCGTCATGATCGAACGCGCGCATGCCGCGCAGAACAAGGCGCTGGTGGCGGAAGAGCACGACCGGCTGCTGAACCTGTTCCTCGACCATTACACGCTGAACATTCCCGGCAAATCCCGCCCCTATCCTGGCGTCGTTGCCGCGCTCGATCGTTTCCAGGCCGCCGGCTATCTGATGGCGGTCTGCACCAACAAATACGAGGCCAATTCCGTGGCGCTGATCGGCGCGCTCGGGCTTGCCAAGTATTTTGCCGCGATCTGCGGCCAGGACACTTTCGCCTTCCGCAAGCCTGACCCGCGCCATCTCACCGAGACGATCCGGCTGGCCGGCGGCGATGTGGAGAACGCCTTGATGATCGGCGATTCGCAAACCGACATCGACACCGCCAAGGCGGCCGGCATTCCGGTGGTCGCGGTCGATTTCGGCTACACCGACCGCCATGTGCGCGAATTCGAGCCGACGCTGGTGATCTCGCATTTCGACACGCTGACGCCGGACCTGGCCGAGCGGCTGATCGCGGCCGCGCGCTGAGCTGGCTCCCCAGTGCAATTGTCGAAGAATTCGTCGGGCCATTCATCCAACATTATCAAGCTGTTGGATGGTGGGCGATGCAGGGATTGAACCTGCGACCCCACCCGTGTGAAGGGTGTGCTCTCCCGCTGAGCTAATCGCCCGCTCTTTGCCCGAAGGCCGAAGCGAGCCGCGATATAAGGTAGGCAAGCTCTCGAAGTCAAGGCGATGTGCCGACGATCTTCGAACGACTGTCGAGCCGAACCGGTTAGGCTCTAAATCAACCCTCTGCGCACATTCATGCGCGTCACGGCCGTCACCAGAATGGCGCCGGTCATGAAATAGAGCGTGGCGATGATGTGGCCTTGGTGGAAATGCAGCCCAGCAAACAAAAGGGCCGTGACCACGGCAAGGAAGGCGATGACGCGTGAGAATGCATCGGGCATGGGGCGACCTTGTGCAATGTGTTGAGTGGCCGCCCTCACTCAGCCGTTCGCTCCATAGAGCGGTTTTTGATTTTTCGCAATCGGCCTTGAAGCCGGACTGATCGGCGCCTGCCGCGCGGCGGCGCTCCGGTGGTCCTAGACCAGTTCCACCTCGACCCACAGTCCGCCTGGTCCGCGTGCCGCATCGCGCGGCAGACTGCGCACCGCCTGGATCGAGCCGGACGGCGCGGCAAAAGCCGGCTTTCCGTTCTTGTCGGCCAGCCATGGATCGTCGGCGCGGATGACGCGGCCCTTTGTCTTTGTCTCGAGCGCGGTCAGGATGCCGTCATAGGGCATCTCGCCCCAATGCACTTTCAAGGCATCGTTCTTGTTGGTGGGGATGAAAGCCGACAGGTCGCTGCTCGTCAGAAGGTCAAAACCCTGTTTCTCCGGCGTGGCGTTCTGGCTTCCGTGATGCGCGACCTTGAGATAGACGGTGTGCGCCAGAAGATCGGCTGATGTGACGGTGCCCTGCCCCACTGGCCATTTCAGATCCTTCCAGCTCAGCCAGTTGCCGATCTGGGCGTCGCCGGGGAACAGGAGAACCCGGCCGCTGTCGATGAACTCGAAGGCCAGCACCAGGCTGGTGTTGTTGACGCCGCGGTCGAACTGCAGGGCAAGGTCTGCGGCGATCCCCATCCAGTCGGCGTCGATGCGCCGCCAGGACTGGTCGCGGTCTTCCATCGACGCCGCGGCCGCAACCGGCCCGGAATAATGCTTGCGGACGAAGGTGGCGACATCGACGGCCGGGTCGCTGCCCTTGTCGCCGTTGAGCGCCGCGGAAAGCGGCGTGCCGACATTGCGCTCGAACGGACTGAGCTCGTCGACATAATTAGCGTCTGCCGCCTCGTTCATCTTGAGGCCGCTGGCCAGCGCTCGCGCAAACGGGCCGCCGCTGGCCAGCGGGAACATCTCGCTCGCCTTCTCCTCCAGCCGCAGCGCCGCCTTGTCGCGCGGCGGGCCCAACACATAGACGCGAAGGTTGGACAATGCGTCGATCGTCACCGGCGGTCCGCCAGGCTCGAAATAGGTCGGCGACGGTTTTTGCGAAAGCCTGGCCGCCGCGTCGCGGGCCGCGCGCACACGCTCCCCGGCGGCGCCGAACTGGAAGCCAAGCACGGACTGCAGGCCGTCACGAACGCCGGCCATGTAGGAACTGAGCCCTTGCATCCCATCAAGCTTCTGGCCCACGCCCTGCAGCGCGGCGATTGCCTGGCCCTTGAACTTGTCGAGTTCCGCCGCCTCGGCGTCGGCGGGATTTTCGGTCCACGCCATCCAGACATCGCCGACGACGAAATCCTTGAAAAGATCCTTCGCCGTCAGGAACCCGGAGACATGGTCCCAGTGTTCGTGCGTGACGACGAGGATGTCGATCTTGCCGCCGGTCTCCTTCCTGATGTCGGCGACGATGTCGCCGACCAGCGCCGGACCGCCCGCGATCGAGACATGGATGCCGCAATCGATGAGCATGCGGAATGGCTTTCCATCTGCCTTCTTGAAGGTAAGCAGATGGCAGTCGCCGATGCCCTGGCAGTAATGCCGGACGGTGGCGCCCGATGCCGGCGCAGCAGCCGCTTTTGCCGGCCTTGTCCTCGTCGCCGGCTTTCTAGACATGGTCGTCGTCTCCATCGCTGGCATGCAGCAGGGCAAAGGGCTCCGACACTTCGCCGCCGAAATAGAGCGCTCTGAGCGGCGACAGGTAATTGGCGGCCATAGTCCCGGCTTGACGCTTCTGCCGGTCCGCGCTGCCGGTGTTCTTGATGATCGAGTAGCGGATCTCCTCGAAACCCTCGCGCGGGTCTATGATGATGGTGGCGCCGCCCCGGAACCAGAAGAAGCCGTCGCCCTTGGCCATGCCTTGCGGCATCGCCGTACCGTCCAGCGCGACCGGAATCCGCTGCTGGATGACCGCCACGACCTCGACGCGGAACGAGCCGTCCGGCTCGACGCGGCGCGTCGGGCGCACGCTGTAGATGTCGAAGGTCGTCTCGCCTTTCTTCGGCGCGTGCATGACCGTCCCGTCCTCATTGTAGCGCGGCAGATCCGGCAGCAGGCCGAACTGCTTGTAGAGGTCCGGGTTGGAGGCGAAGGTCTTGTGCATCGCCTTCCACAGCGTGTAGCGGTTCTTGTCGTTGAGCGCGAAGATCTCGGCCCGCTTCAATTTCTGGTTCCAGCCGAGGTCGATCTTGCTGAGCAGGCCTTTCAGCCAGGTCGGAGAAGGATCTTCCGGCGCGCTCCAGGCGAGCGTCTCCTCCGAGATGGTGCGCACGTCGCGCGGCAAGAGCTTCCATTTGCGGAACGATTCCAGGAAAGCCAGACGGTAGTGCAGCGGATCGTCCGGATAGGCGTCGCGGTCGGCGGTGATCAGCGCGCGCAGATATTCGCCGAAGGTGATGTCGACGGAAGGGCAATAGTCGAGCGCGCGGATGCACATGGTCAGCATCTGCCTGGCGGTCTTGGCGACCTCGTCGGTCAGGCGTTCGACCAGGCTCGGATGCAAGGTTCCCGCCGGCAGGATGCCGGAGCCGCCGGTGGCAAGCTGGATCAGATCGTCGGTCCGCCGGTCGGTGATCGCCAGGAAGGCCTGGTAGACGGCGAAGACCAGGATCGAGCCCCGGTCATGCGCCTCGAAGGTCTTGTCGTAGTCGAGATCGGCCATGCCCGCGCCGCCATATTCGCGCAACGGCCCGGCCCGGCCGCTGCCTTCGCCGAACTGCTTGGCGATACCGGAAAGCAGCGAGGCGGCCGACAATTCGCCCCTCGCCTTGCCGATCTCGAAGCTGACCAGTTCCTTCAGCGTGAAATGCTGGAACAGCGCGACGATGTCGGCGAAAGCCTCGTGGAAGGCCGGCACGTCCGGGTTGGACGCTTCCTGGAAGCGGCGGTGCAGCCCGTCGAGCAGCGCATGCGACATCTCATGCGCGACGATGTCGCTGGACAGGCACGAGAACACCGTCGTTCCGGGCGTGGTGACGTCGCCCTCGTTGCTGGTCGCAGGGAAATAGCCGAACAGCAGCGCCTTCTTTTCCGGGCTGTAATAGGCATTCTCGGCGCGCAACGCATGCGGATAGATGCGCAGGCGCGGCACGTAATGCGCCTTCACAGTCATGTCGCCGCTGCGGCCGGGAGCCTCGGCATAATGCGGCGCCCACAACGCCCGCCGGCCAAGCGCGCGCTCGAAATGGCCGATCGTGGTCATGGCGACGGCGTAGACCATCTGCTGGTGGAATTTGGGATTGCCCTCCGAAGGCGGCAGGCCGTCCTGCGCCAGAAGCACCTTGTCGTTGAGGTCTACCGGATCGTAGACGCGGTCGGACGCGGGGTCGACATCGACCACCTCGAGATATTCGCCGATCGGCCCCGGCAGCAAAGGCCTGTCCGTCGCTGGTTCGTCGTCCCACGGCACGGAAAGCATCGCCTGATAGACCGAAACCGAATCCAGCCGTTTCGCCACCGAAGGATCGAGCGCGTAGATGCGCAGGCGCCGTTGCGGCGGCGGCAGCGGCCGCGGCTTGCGCTTGATAGCCGGCGCGGGGCCCATGACCGGCGCCGGAACCGCCGCGCTGGCGCCCGGCCGTCCGAGCAAACCTTCCAGAAACGCCTTCAGCGGCTTCGACGGGTTGCCCTGGTCGAGTGCCGCTTCGAGATAGCGGTTGCGGGCCGCGGCCGAAATATTGCCCGGATCGCCGTCCGGGTCGGCGATCGCCTGCTCGATTGTCGCCGCACCTTGCGCCATCTGCGTCAGTTCCAGCGCAAACATCATTCGCTGCCGAAGCGTCGCAGGCGGGAGCGCCGCCAACGAATTCCCGCCGGTCAAAAGGTCGAGCCAACTCCATGTGTAGGTGGCTCGAGCGAGCTTCGTCAGGCTGTTCGCCGCCGGCGGCGGGAAGCCCAGCGCGTCGAAGGCCCGCAAGACGCCCTGCCCGATCTTCTCCTTCGTCTCCGCCGCATTCATCTTGGCCGTCGATTTCAAGGCCTTCGCGAACAACGCCTTGCGGACCGCCTCGATCCGCATCCATGGCTGGGGATAATTCTTCACCACGTCCCAATGCTCGGCCAGCCACAGAGCGGCCGCGGCAGCGACCTGGGGGGTGGCGGCCGAGGTGCCGTTGCCGTCCATGTCGACCACCTTGCGGCAATCGATTTCGGCCCAGGGCACGTTCGGTGTGTAGGCTCCCAGCGCCGTGCTCATCTTCGAAGGCGGCCCGTAATTGCCTTGCATGGTGCCGAGGGCGAGCCCGGCATAGGCGCGCCCGTCGCTCATCACGCCGCAGGCCGCAAGCACCCGGTTGTAGCGCGCGGGATAAACGATGCTGCTCGGCGTGATGGTGAAATTGTTGCCGGCCGCCGTGACCATGACCACGCCGTGGTCGTAGGCAAGGTTGACGGCGTCGACCAGAGCCTGCGAGGCGAGGCCGCCCATGCTCATCGACAATACTTGCGCGCGCTGCTGGCGCGCGTAGTCGATGCCTTGCACCATGGTGCCGGTGGTCAGCCGCACCACCCAGTCTGCGATGCGCACCGGCAGGATCTTCGCCAGTGGCGCGCCCCCGACGAAGTCGGTGAAGCCCGGCCAGTGCGGCGACGTGCCGTCGAGCTTGTTGCCGGCCAGCAGGCTGAGTGTGCCGGTTCCATGGCCGCGATTGCTGGTCAGCGTGCCGGCCGGAGCGTGGTCCGTCGCGTTGTTCGGGCCGTTCCCGTCGTCGACGAAATTGCGCTGCTGGGCTGTAAGAAGTCCTGCTGGAAGGGTTTCGTGACCGGGATCGAAACCGGTATCGAGATGGGCGATGGTGATGTTGGCCTGCTTGGCGCCGACGCTTTCGCGCGCGGCCTTGAACTGGCTGAAGTCCGGCGCGGCATTCCATGCGACCCGGCCTGACACCGTCGCTTGTCCACCGCTCGGATCCTGATCGTCGAAAGTACATGTCGGAGCCGCGCTTGCCGCCATGCCGCGATCGCCGGCGCTGTTCCTGTAATCCCATTGCTGCATGATATCGGGCTCGACCGCGAGCACCTCGCTCCCTGCGGCGGCCAGCGCCGGAGTCCGGGCGACAAGATCGTGAGCGTGGTCCCAGGGATTGTCTGCTTCGGCGGCATCCGTGGCCAAGCGGAGCCAGGTGGCGCCGCGGTCCGCGGCCGCGGCCGTACCGGCGCTTACAGCGCCAGGCGGGAGAGTAAGGATCGGCTCGGCTTCGATCCCGCCAATCCGCGGCGGCCCGCCTCGCACCGAGAGCCCCGCGCCGTCGCCACGAACCTTTACAAGGAGTCCCTTCGCGGCTGCCACGGCGTCCCTCCCCCCAAGATGAACCATGGCGCCGACCGTCCGCTACAGTCAAGCCAAGATTCCAGCCACGCTTCGACTGATCTCTTTGCCGACTAGGGCTTGTTGAGATTCATCGTGAGTTTATGACGGCGGCAGCGAGATGGATGATGGCACTGAAACTCTGGTCGGT
>NZ_VFTJ01000037.1:0-19677 GCF_006439595.1 Mesorhizobium sp. B3-1-9 | reverse complement strand
ACCAGAGTTTCAGTGCCATCATCCATCTCGCTGCCGCCGTCATAAACTCACGATGAATCTCAACAAGCCCTAGTCGGTCGCGCAGGAAAAAGATCCGTTTCAAGGGTGGACTCACCCAGAGATCGACACCTTCGATTGCGGCTGGGCTGACCGCCACATCGCCGTCGGCGAGATATGACGGCATCCTTAAGCTGCCATCACCCAATTCCCGTACCAACGGAGAACGATCCCGCAAGAACGTGTCCTTGCGCTCAGCAATGTTGAGGCAAAAATATTCTCCCTCTACCGGCGTCTTCCGGTCATGCTGGAAGAGCCTGATCGGATAGAGCGAGGAATGACCAAGATCGAAACGGCGCAGCACCTCGGCGCATGCCGCCGAAACCACCACCGCGCCTGCGGCAAGCACCAGATCCGCCTGCTTCTCCTCTTTCCTGTCGGGGTATTCGGCAAAAATCTGTTTCGGGAAATGCTCAGCCGACATCGGTTCGCCGGTTTCGTTCAACTCGGCCATTCGGCCAAGATTCATTCCCGTGGGCAACGGGTCAGCGGTGAACGCCTTGATCCGTGTTGAGTCCATGAAGGCGCGGCTGGCCCAGACCCGCATGTTATGAGACTGCGTCATTGCAACGATGATCTCCTGGAACTCAGTTCGAGTGCCGGCATTACTGTCTTAACCGGCCGAAATGGGAAGGGCAGCGTTCGCCTGAGGGAAAGAAAACCCACGGAATCGCCCGATCGGAGAACGTCCTCCCAGAAACCGCCCAAAAATAACAATCGACAAAGTCTACTAACTTTATAGATTAATGGTCGCGACGGAGGATCGACCATGTCCTACATTCAGAATGCCCAGCGCAAAGGCCAGAAGCTTGCCGCCGACCGGAGCTGGAGGCCTGCTTATGGCGGCACGTTCGCCTACCTCGTCTTTGCGCTTGCCTTCGTGTTCACCGGCGCCGTCGTTTTCGGGATCATCCCCTGACTGAGCCGGGGGCCAGACGTAAAACCAAAGGCCCTGTCGTCCAGAAAATCTAGTTGAGTAATCGGAGCTGAAGAAGGCCGGCACGCTGTCGCGCGCCGACGAGATGGATTTATTCGGGTTCGGAGCGGGGCGACCCAACGTGATGGAGGAGATGGCAATGCCGATCGAGTTCACGCATGTTCCAGGCAAGCCTGCCAATGGCAGCTTCTTCTACGATTTCGCCGAGACGGCGACCAGATTGTCGCTGATCGAGGATTCCGGTTTTCGCAAGCTGGTGGTGGATGACCCCGCAGGCCTACTTACCAATATGGACATCGCCGCGCAGACGCTCGACCGCACCGGCTCGCTGGAGGTGGTGCTAACGCACTGGGCCGGCGCTATCGAACCGACGGTGGCGGCAAGGCAGCTCGCGGCGCTCGACCGCAAAAGCGGCGGCCGCCTGTCGCTTCGCATGCTGAGCGAGCCGCTGGAGGACAGCGACGCCGAGGCCCGGCCCGTTGGCCACAGCGTGGTGTGGCAGCGCATCGACGAATATCTGGTGCTGTTGAAGCGCCTATGGTCGAACGACAGGCCCTTCGACCATGAAGGCGCCTTCTACAGCGTCCGCGGCGGCTTCGTGCCGCGCAAGGGACCGCATGGCGCCGACCTCGCCATCCGTCTCGGTGGGCAGTCCGGCATGGCCTTGAAGGTCGTCGGAAAGCATGCCGATGTCTTCGAGCTGGCCGCCGGCTCCCCGGATGAGGTCGCGCAACTGATGCAGCGCGTGCGCGGCGCCGCGGCGGAACATGGCCGCGCCGGCAGGTTGCGCTTTGCGCTGCCTGTCCGCATTCACCCGGACGGCTGGACGGGCACTCCGGATCACAAGGCGGTCGAGCTTGCCGGGCCGCCGGCGCGGATTGCCCTGGCACTTTTGCCCTATGCCGCGCTTGGCATCGAGGAGTTCATGATCGGTGGCATCGACCGCCCAAGCGAGATCGCCCGCATCGGGCGCGAGACGATCACGCTGGTCGCGAATTCGCTGGCGCGGCGCGAGGTGGAGGTTCCGCAACCGGGGATCCTTGCGTCCCAGACCTTCCCTGAGATCCACCTTCGCTAACGCCGGCCTCCCTACGGCTGGGATGAGTAATCCAGGCCGTCCATGACGTAATCCGCGAACAGGAAATCGCGGATGCCGGCGATCCGGCCGTTCTCCCAATCGATGAGAATGAAGTAGCGCGGCGGCCCGTCCGGACGCTCCGGACTGGTGACCAGGATGGCGGGCCGGCCTTCGACAAGGCCGGTCGTGAAATGCCAATGCGTTTCGTCGGCATAGCGGCCGAAGTAATTGCCGACATATTCCTTGCCGTCGGCGCGCAAGCGGTTGACCAGCTCCAGCTTGACGTCCTCGGCCAGCAGCCCGCGCAAGGTATCGAAGTCCCTGGCGTTGAAGGCGGCCACATAGTCACCGAGACGGCGCATGTCCTGCCGGTCGAGCGCCGGGTAGGGCGGCGCCATGCGCGGCGCGGCCGCCAGCTTGCGCAGGCTCTCGCGGCCCCGCTGCAGCGCGCCCTTGATCGCCGTGTCGGAGGTTTCGAGGATTTCGCCGATCTCCTCCAGGCTGTGTCCCAGCCCATCCTTCAGCACGACCGTGCATCTTTGCGCCGGCGGCAGTTGCATCAGCTCGGCCAGGCTCGCCTCGGCGGCCATGCGCGCATCCAGCGCCGAATTCTCGTCGGCGATCATGTCGAGCTCGACCTCGCTTTCGCGCCCCCGCAAGCGGGTCCGCTTGCGCAGGAAATCGAGGGCCGCGTTGTGCGCGATGCGAAACAGCCAAGGCTCGGTCTTGTCGGGCATGTCGCCATTCCTGATCGCCACGAAGCCTTTGGCCAAAGCCTCCTGGACGATGTCTTCGCCATCGATGACGGATCCGACCATGCGCGAAGCGTAGCGGTGCAGTTTGGCCCTCAGGCCGGCGGCCTCGCGCTCAAAGGCGCGAAGCCTGGTTTCGGTCGCCGCAACGGACTGATCCTGCAAACCGGTCACGCGTCCTCCTAGTCTTCGATCCCGCCCGTATGGGAATAGATCGTGTGACCCATCATGCTCTCGCCAGCGGCCAGCTCGACGATGCTCTTCATGTAATCGGCGAAGCGGGGATCGCCGCGGAAGGCGGCGATGTCCTGCGCCGAACGCCATTGCGAGATATTGGCGACCTTGCTGCCGTCGTCGCCGACGACCACCGACGACGACAGCGAGCCCGGCTGCTTGCTGAAGAAGGCCCTCGTGCCCTCGGCAAGCGTGTTGGCGAGTTCCTGCTGCTTGCCCGGCTTGGCGGTGAAGACGTTGATCAGGGTAACTGTGGTCGACATGGCTTGGCTCCGTTTGTCCTGATGGCGGAGGCCGTCGCGGCTCCCGCACCTGTTACGACCCTCAAGACGAAGCCGGAATCGAAAACGGAACGGTGGGGGTGAAAAAAATTTCGATGGAACCACGAAATTCTCAGCCCATTGCGCCCGCTAGCTGCCGCAACGCGGCAATGACGGCCTCCGAGTCCGCCAGGGCGCCGAAGACCCCGTCTTCGACCGTCACCATATGCAGCGCGGCTTCGTGCGCATACTGGTCGCCGCTGGCGCAGGCGTCCGCAATCGTCAGGCACTGGAAGTTGCGGTCGCAGGCCTCGCGCAATGTGGTGTGCACGCAGACATCCGTCGTGCAGCCGGTGAACAGGAGATGCGTGATGCCGCGCGCCCGCAAAACAAGCTCCAGATCCGTGTAGGTGAAGGCGCTGTTGCAGGTCTTGTCGATGATGATGTCCTGCGGCGCCACGTCGATGTCGGCGGAGATCTGGAAGCCCGGGCCGGAGCGCAGCAGGACATCGGTGCCGTCGAGGCCAGCCCGCTTGCGGCGCCATTTTTCGTAAGGCGTCATGTCGGCCATGTCGGCGCGATAGCCCTGCCTGGTGTGGATGATGGTTAGGCCGGCGGTTCGAGCGGCCTCGATCAGCCGGTTGACCGCCGGCAGGATGGCCCTCAGCGGCGATGGATCGTAGCCCTTCCTGGCGAAGTAGCCGGTCGGCGACAGGAAATCCTCCTGCAGGTCGATCACCAGCAGCGCCGTGTGCTGCGGCACCAGCCTGCCGTCATAGGGAAAGTCGAAGGGTATCGCCTTGATCATAGGCCGCCTGCCTTGGTTGTTGTGCGCGCATCGTGCCCAGCAACTGCCATGCCGTCCAGACCTTGCAGCGTGCCGAACCGATATCGGGGAACGCGTTGCAATCGTTGATAACCGCAGTCATCTTTATAGTTGACTTGCAAAGTCATGTTTCATAGTCAACCAGCATTGGCCGCCTGGCACCTGCCTTGGACGGCGGCCGCTGCATTGGAGGCGGATGTTGGCCGGAGCTGGGACACCCTTTCATATCGATGTCGTGCGCTTCGCCGTCGACGGACGCACGCTGCTCGGTCCGGTCTTGCTCGATCTGCACCGTTCGCGCGTCTACGGCCTTGTCGACCACAACGGCTCGGGCAAGTCCACCCGTCCAGCCGATCGGATATGTGCAATGATGAAGCGAGGACGAGCCTTGTCCCGAAACGGTCTTCTCGCGGCGCTGGCCGCGTGCCTCGTTCTTTCGGCCGGCCTCGCCAAGGCGCAGGAACAGCCGGCAGCACAAGCACCCGTCCCTCCGGCCCCGCAAATGCCGGCGGCGCAGGCGCCCGCCACGCCGGTGGAACCGGGCATCCAGCCGGTCCCGAACAGCGCCACAGGCGAACAGCGCTCCATCTCGCTGGCACTGCCGCATGACCTTTCGCCCTGGGGCATGTTCATGAATGCCGACATCGTCGTGAAGGCGGTGATGGTCGGGCTGGCCTTCGCCTCCCTCGTCACCTGGACCATCTGGCTCGCCAAGTCGCTGGAGGTCTTAGGCGGCAAGCTGCGGACGCGCCGCGCCGCCGATGCGATCGGCAACGCCGCGACGCTGATGCAGGCCGGCCGGGAACTTGGCCACAGCGGCGGGCCGGCCGCGCTTCTGGTGCGGGCGGCGGAAGAAGAAAGAGCGCTTTCGGCCGGCGCGCTCGACCATGCCTCCGGCGACGGCCTGAAGGAGCGCGTCGCCTCCCGGCTTTCGCGCATCGAGGCGGCGGCGGCCCGGCGCATGTCGCGCGGCACCGGCCTGCTCGCCACCATCGGCTCGACGGCGCCCTTCGTGGGCCTGTTCGGCACCGTCTGGGGCATCATGAACGCCTTCATCGGCATCTCGCAGGCGCAGACCACCAATCTGGCGGTCGTGGCGCCCGGCATCGCCGAGGCGCTGCTTGCGACCGCGATGGGCCTTGTCGCGGCCATTCCGGCGGTCGTCATCTACAACGTCTTCGTGCGCTCGATAGCCGGCTACAGGCAGATCCTGGCCGACGCCTCAGCCGGCATCGAGCGGCTGGTCAGCCGCGACCTCGATTTCCGCGCGGTGCCGCCGGCAACGGCCATGGCTGCGGAGTAACGGCGATGGCGGCGCGGATTCGCGAGACTGCCGGCGACGATCTCGAGGAAAGCCACGACATCAATGTCACGCCGTTCATCGACGTCATCCTGGTGCTGTTGATCATCTTCATGGTGGCGGCGCCGCTGGCGACCGTGGACGTCAATGTCGACCTGCCCGGATCGACGGCAACGCCGGCGCCGCGGCCCGAGACACCGCTGTTCTTGACTTTGAAAACCGATCTGACGCTGGCGATCGGCAATGACAGCGTGCCCCGTCCGGCCTTTGCCGGGATGCTCGACAACCGCACCAAGGGCGACAAGCAGACACGCATCTTCCTGCGCGCCGACAAGACGGTCGGCTATGGCGACCTGATGGAAGTCATGAACCTGCTGCGCCGCGCCGGCTATCTCAAGGTCGCGCTGGTCGGCCTCGAAACAGCTGGCGATGCCGGCGGGCGGGCCGTGCCCGAAATGCCCGCGGCCGGCGCGAACCTCGTCCCGGCGCCGGGCGGAAACTCGGCGCCATGACGGTCGCCGCCCTTTCCCGCATTTTCCAGCCGCGCTTCGGCGCGCGTGAGGCCGGCCGGTGGACGAGCGCCGCCGCGATCATTCTGGCCGCGCACGTGGCGGTCGCCTATGCGGTGCAGAACCTGAGTTTCGCCGAGATGCAGGATGGCGGTCCGCCGCCGGCGCTGGCGGTCGAGATGGCGCCGCTGGTGATCGCGCCCACCGTGCCGGAAGAGGCGGCGATGCTGGACATGGTGACACCGGAGCCGCCCGATGCGGCGGACACGGAAAAGCCCGTCGACGTAAAACCGGCAACCGACCCGGTGCCGGCGGTGGAACAGGCCGAGCCCGTGACCGAACAGCCATCCGATGCCGACGATACGCAAGAAGCCGAGCAGGCCGCGCCGGCGGAACAGGCTATTGCCGCGCTGAGCGAGCAGAAGCCGCTGGACGAGGCCGTGCCGGATCCTATCGAGGCGATCGCCCCGGACGTCGTCATTCCGCTGCCGCAACCGAAACCGGTGGAAGCGGAGGTGAAGGTGCAAAAGCCGGCAGAACCCAGGAAGAAGGCCGAGAAGAAACCGGTCGGAAAACCGAAAGAACGGGTCAGGAAGGAAAAGGCGCCTCCACCCAGGGCGACGACCACCGCCAGCATCGACGCCAAGGCGGCGGCGAAGGCGGCCGCGCCACTGTCCTCGAATGCGCCGCCGCGCTCGAGCGTCAGCCCGTCGCGCTGGAATTCCAGCCTGGCGGCATGGATCAGGCGGCACACCCGCTATCCGAGCGCGGCGCGCTCCAGGCGGGCCGAGGGCACGCCGAGCGTGACCTTCACGGTCGACACCTCCGGCAGGGTGGTCTCGGCCCGGCTGGCGCGGTCCTCGGGCGACGGCGATCTCGACCGCGCGGCGCTCGGGGCCTTGCAGGGCGCCTCCGTGCCGGCTCCGCCGGCCGAACTCGGCGCGCGCGTCACCCGCACCGCGCCCTTCGTCTTCAGCCTGCGGGACTAGATGGCCTTCAACTTTCAGGCTTGACTGACGGACGGTAGGGAATAGGGTAGCTCGACGAAAATACCGGCTTTGTTCGCCGGGCGGCAAGAATGCCTCGTATGCCTCGCCCATCCGGCGCTGGCTGCGAGGCTTTTTCATTTTTGGGGCCTTGCTTGAAACGACGCATCGAGATCGGCATCCTCTATTCCCGGTCAGGCAGCTATCAGCTCGTCTCCGACGCCTGCCGGCTGGGGGCGATGCGCGCGATCGCCGACATCAACGCCGATCGCGCGCAAAGCATCGAGCTCGTCCCGGTCGAGCGTGATCCGCAAAGCAACGCCGACCGCTACGCGACGCTCTGCGAAGACATCTTCCGCACCAGCAGCGCCCGCCATGTCGTCGGCTGCATCACCTCCTGGAGCCGCAAGGAGACCATTCCCGTGCTGGAGAAGGCGGGCGGCATGCTCTGGTATGCCTGCCCGTATGAAGGCTTCGAGGCCAACGAGCATGTCGTCTACATGCATGCCTGCCCGAACCAGCATCTGGTGCCGCTGATGGCTCATGTTGCGCCGCGTTTCGGCGCCAACGGCTTCCTGCTCGGCTCGAACTACATATGGGGCTGGGAGATGAACCGCGTCGCGCGCGACCTGATCGCCGACGCCGGCGGCAAGGTGCTCGGCGAACGCTCTCTGCGCATCGGCGAGACCGGCGTTTCGCGCCTGATCGACGAAATCCGCGTCACGCGGCCGAATTTCATCCTCAACAACCTGATCGGCACCTCGTCCTATGCTTTCCTCGCCGCCTATCGCGACCTGGGACGAGAGGATGCAGCCTTCAAGCCTGGCGCCTGCCCGGTGATTTCGTGCAATCTCACCGAGGGCGAGCTGCCGGCAATCGGCGAAACGGGCAAGGGCCATCTGTCGGCCGGGCCTTATTTCGCGCCGCGCCCGGCCGCCTTCGCCTCGTCCTTCGAAGCCTCCGCCTATGCCTCGGTGCAGGTGATGGCGGACGTGCTTGCCGGCAACCCGGACGCCGGCCCGGCGGAATTCTCGAAAGCCTTCGCCGAGCGCCGCTTCGCGACCCGCCTCGGGCCGATCGCCATCGATCCGCACACCCAGCATGCGACCCTACCGGTGATCATCGGGCGTATTGCCGACGGCTTCTTCGAGGTGGTGAGCCGCGAGGAAGAGGTGGCGCCCGACCCCTATCTTTCGCGCTACGATCCGGCCAAAGTCTTCGGTCGTCCGCGGCTCAGGGTGGTGTCGTGAGCCGCGCCGCGCGCATCCCCAATCTCGGCGGCGCCAAGGCCTTCGTGCTGCATCGTCCGCACACCACGGTGCAGGCGATCACCAGGCAGTTGTCGGCGATCGGCCTCGCGGCGGTCGAGTGCTGGCCGCATCTGCCGGCGGAGTCGCTGGCAGCGGATTTCGTGTTCTTCGACGCCGACCTCGGCTTCGACGAGCAGTTCCCGTGGAAGCCCGGCGAGGCGCCGATGCCGCTGGTGGCGCTGATCGGCTCGGAGGCGCCGGGCCGTATCGAATGGGCGCTGTCGCACAAGGCCGATGCGCAATTGCTGAAACCGGTCGGGACCGCCGGCGTCTACAGCGCGCTGCTGATCGCCCGGCAGAGTTTCGAGGCGCGCAGGCAGCTTGCCGGCGAGATCGCGTCGCTGCGCCAGCGGGTCGGCGAGCGCCAGACCATCGTGCGCGCGGTCGCGGCTTTGTCGAAAGGCAGCGACGACGACCGCGCCTATGCGCAGCTCAGATCGCTGGCGATGAACTGGCAGATCAGCGTCGAGGAAGCGGCCCGGCGCATCGTGGCGATGACCGAAGCGGAGGGCGGCGATGACCAATCCCATCGCGCCTGACCTTTCGACGGGCCGGATGCCGGCAAAGCCGCGCGCTGGCGTCTGGCGCCGGCTGGTCAGGCGGCCGCTGGCGCTGCTCGGGCTGTTCATTATCGCCATCGTGCTCGCCGGCGCCATCCTCGCCCCATGGCTGACCGGCTACGATCCCAACGAGCAGATGTTCAACGGCCTGACGCTCGAAGGCTCGCCGCTGCCGCCGAACGCCAAGTTCTGGCTGGGCACCGACCTGCTCGGCCGCGACCTGTTGACCCGCATCCTGTTCGGCGCGCGCACCTCGCTGATCATCGGCATCGTCGCCAACGGCGTGGCGCTTCTGATCGGCACGCTGGTCGGCGTCACGGCGGGCTATTTCCGGGGCTGGATCGGCAGCGCGCTGATGCGCTTCACCGACCTGATGATGGCCTTTCCCGCGCTGCTTTTAGCCATCTGCCTGGCGGCGGTGTTCGAGCCGAGCCTGTGGATCGTCGCCATGGTGATCGCGCTGGTCAACTGGGTGCAGACCGCGCGCGTCATCTACACCGAAACCTCGTCGCTCTCCGAGCGCGAGTTCATCGATGCCGAGCGCACGATAGGGGCGAGCGCGCCGCGTATTCTCAGCCGCCACATCCTGCCGCATCTCCTGCCGACCATCATCGTCTGGGGCACACTCGGCATCTCGACCACGGTGCTGCTCGAAGCCACGCTCAGCTATCTCGGCATCGGCGTGCAGCCGCCGACGGCGTCGTGGGGCAACATCATCTTCGAGAACCAGACCTATTTCCAGGCGGCGCCCTGGCTGGTGTTCTTCCCCGGCGCGGCGATCCTGGCGCTGGCGCTGGCCTTCAACCTGATCGGCGACGCGCTGCGCGACATCCTCGACCCGACGCAAAGAGGGCGGGAATAATGGGGGGCCGATCATGATTGCCTATCTCGGCCGCCGGCTCATCCAGTCGCTGCTCATCCTGCTCGGCGTCTCGCTGATCACCTTCGCGCTGCTCTATCTTTTGCCGGCCGATCCGGTGCGCCAGATCGCCGGGCGCAGCGCCACCCCCGAAACGGTGGAGAACATCCGCCGCCAGCTCGGCCTCGACCAGCCCTTCATCGTCCAGTACTGGCACTATCTCACGAGGCTCGTCAGTGGCGATCTCGGCCGCTCCTACATCCAGCGCTCGGAAGTCACCGAACTCATCGTCTCGCGGCTGCCGGCCAGCCTGCTGCTGATGGTCGGCGCCATCCTGTGCGAGCTGGCGATCGGCCTCACCATGGGGCTGATCGCCGCCGTCAGGCGCGGCACCGCCACCGACCAGACCCTGATGGTCGCCTCCTTCGTCGGCGTCTCGGCGCCGCAATTCGTCGTCGGCCTGCTGCTGCTCTACGTCTTCGCCGTCAGGCTCGGCTGGTTCCCGATCGGCGGCTACGGCGGCTGGCGCCACCTCGTGCTGCCGTCGCTGACCATGGGCATACTCGGCGCCGGCTGGTATGCGCGCATGATGCGCTCGTCGATGATCGACGTGCTGCGCCAGGACTATATGCGAACCGCCCGCGCCAAGGGCCTGGCGCGCGGCGCCATCCTGTTCCGTCACGCGCTGCCCAACGCCATCCTGCCGGTCGTCGCCATGATCGGCATCGACGTCGGCATCTTCATGGGCGGCATCGTGGTGGTCGAAAGCGTGTTCGGCTGGCCGGGCATCGGCCAGCTCGCCTGGCAGGCGATCCAGCGCGTCGACATCCCGATCATCATGGGCGTCACCCTGGTCTCGGCCTTCGCCATCGTGCTCGGCAACCTTTTGGCCGACATCATCGCCCCCTTCATAGACCCCCGGATTAAACTCAGATGAAAATGAAAACCGAACAGAGAAAGGGAACATAAAAATGAAAAAGTTTCTCGCATCCACCGTCGCGGCATCGGCGCTGGCGCTGATGCTCGGCATGGCAAACGCGCGCGCCGAAGACGCGGTCGACCCGAACATCAAGCAGGGCGGCGCCATCACCATCACCTACAAGGACGATGTCGCGACCCTCGACCCGGCGATCGGCTATGACTGGCAAAACTGGTCGATGATCAAGAGCCTGTTCGACGGGCTGATGGACTATGAGCCCGGCACCACAAAGCTCAAGCCCGACCTCGCCGAGAGCTACGAGATCTTGCCGGACGGCAAGACCTTCACCTTCAAGCTGCGCCATGGCGTGAAGTTCCATAACGGCCGCGAGATGACCGCCGACGACGTCAAATATTCGCTCGACCGCGTCACCAACCCGAAGACGCAAAGCCCTGGCGCTGGCTTCTTCGGCTCGATCAAGGGTTACGACGATGTCGCCGCCGGCAAGGCCGACAGCCTCTCCGGCGTCACCGTGGTCGACCCCTACACGATCAAGTTCGAGCTGACCCGGCCGGACGCCACCTTCCTGCATGTCATGGCGATCAACTTCTCGCATGTCGTGCCGAAGGAGGAGGTCGAGAAGTACGGCGCCGACTTCGGCAAGCATCCGGTCGGCACCGGCGCCTTCAAGCTCGCCGAATGGACGCTCGGCCAGCGCATCGTCTTCGAGCGCAATCCCGATTACTGGCACAAGGGCCTGCCGCATCTCGACAAGATCACCTTCGAGATCGGCCAGGAGCCGATCGTGGCGCTGCTGCGCCTGCAGAAGGGCGAGATCGACGTCCCCGGCGACGGCATTCCGCCGGCCAAGTTCCAGGAGGTGATGAACGATCCTGAGCAGAAGGCCCGCGTCGTGGTGGGCGGACAGCTGCACACCGGCTACGTCACCATGAACACCACCATGGCGCCCTTCGACAATGTCAAGGTGCGCCAGGCTGTCAACATGGCGATCAATAAGGGCCGCATCGTCCAGATGATCAACAATCGCGCGGTGCCGGCCAACCAGCCGCTGCCGCCCTCGATGCCCGGCTACGACAAGGCGTTCAAGGGTTATGCCTATGACGTCGCCAAGGCCAAGGCCCTGCTCGCCGAGGCCGGCCATCCCGACGGCTTCGAGACGCAGCTCTTCGCCATGAACACCGATCCCAATCCGCGCATCGCCCAGGCGATCCAGCAGGATCTGGCGGCCATCGGTATCAAGGCCAGCATCCAGTCGCTGGCCCAGGCCAATGTGATCGCCGCCGGCGGCGACAAGGCCGGCGCGCCGATGATCTGGTCGGGCGGCATGGCCTGGATCGCCGACTTCCCGGATCCCTCCAATTTCTACGGCCCGATCCTCGGTTGCGCCGGCGCGGTGCCCGGCGGCTGGAACTGGTCGTGGTATTGCAACAAGGATCTCGACGCCAAGGCGGCCGAGGCCGATTCCGTCGTCGACCCGGCCAAGTCCGAGGAACGCGAGAAGATGTGGAGCGCGATCTATGACAAGATCATGGAGGACGCGCCCTGGGCGCCGGTCTTCAACGAGCAGCGCTTCACGCTGAAATCAGCCCGCATGGGCGGCGCCGACAATCTCTATGTCGACCCGGTCCATATCCCGATCAACTACGACAATGTGTATGTGAAAGATGTGCAGTAACTGCGACTACACCATCCACGGGCGCCATCACCATTTCGGCTGGGACAATTCCTTCGCCCCGGCCGAACGGGTGGCGCCCGGTTCAACGATCGAGTTCCAGTGCCTAGATGCGGCGGGTGGCCAGCTCCAGGCCGACAGCACGGTCGCCGACGTGGCCCGGCTCGATTTCTCCAAGGTCAACCCGGTGACCGGGCCGATCTTCGTCGAGGGTGCCGAGCCCGGCGATGCGCTGAAGGTGACGATCGAGATGTTCAAACCGTCCGGCTTCGGCTGGACGGCGAACATCCCGGGCTTCGGCCTGCTCGCCGACGACTTCAAGGAACCGGCGCTCAACATCTGGAAATACGACGCCGGCTCGCTCGAGCCGGCGTTGTTCGGAAAGAACGCCCGCGTGCCGCTGAAACCGTTCGCCGGCACCATCGGCAACGCGTTGGCCGAGATGGGCCTGCATTCGGTGGTGCCGCCACGGCGTGTCGGCGGCAATCTCGACATCCGCGACCTTGCCGCGGGCACCACGCTCTATCTGCCGGTGGAAGTGCCGGGCGCGCTGTTCTCGGTCGGCGACACTCATGCCGCGCAAGGCGACGGCGAGGTATGCGGCACGGCGATCGAGAGTCCGATGGACGTCGTGCTGAAGCTCGACCTGGTGAAGGACGCGCGGCTGAAGACGCCGCGTTTCACCACGCCCGGCCCGGTGACGCGGCATCTCGACACCAAGGGCTACGAGGTGACGACGGGCATCGGACCGGACCTGATGGCCGGGGCCAGAGAGGCAGTCAGCCAGATGGTCGACCTGCTGTCCGCCCGTTACAAGCTCGACCCGGTCGATGCCTACATGCTGGTCTCGGTCTGCGGCGATCTCAGGATCAGCGAGATCGTCGACATGCCGAACTGGGTGGTGTCGTTCTACTTTCCGCGCTGCGTCTTCGAATGAGCGCAGTCGTGGTCGACGAACACGCTGACGCCGCCGCAAAGGCGGCCGCGGGGCCGGTGCTCGAAATCACCGACCTCTGCGTCGGCGTGCGCGGCGAGGACGGCGAGCGCGAAGTCGTGTCCGGCCTGTCGCTGTCGCTCAGACGCGGCGAGACGCTGTGCATCGCCGGCGAGTCCGGTTCCGGCAAGTCGATGACGGCGCTGGCGATCATGCGGCTCCTGCCGCAGCCGGCCGGCCGCATCGCTTCCGGGACAATCCGGCTCTTCGACAAGGATGGCAGTGCCATCGAACTGACGGCGCTCGACGAGCGCCGCATGCGCGACATTCGGGGCGATCGCATCGCCATGATCTTCCAGGAGCCGATGACCTCGCTCAATCCGGTGCTGTCGATCGGCCGGCAGCTCACCGAATCGATCGAAGCGCATACCGGCCTTTCCCACGCCGAGGCGCAACGGCGCGCGGTCGAGGCGCTGAAGGCGGTTCGAATTTCCGAAGCCGAAAGCCGGCTGAAGCAGTTTCCGCACGAATTGTCGGGCGGCATGCGCCAGCGGGTGATGATCGCCATGGCGCTGGCGCTGGAGCCCGACGTGCTCATCGCCGACGAGCCGACGACGGCGCTCGACGTCACGGTCCAGGGCGAGGTGCTGGAGCTGCTGCGCGACCTGCAGCGCCAGCACGGCACCAGCGTGATCCTCATCACCCACGACATGGGCGTCGTCGCTGAAATGGCCGATCGGGTCATCGTCATGCGCAACGGCCGCATGGTCGAGGAAGGCGCCCCCGCCGACATTTTCGCCAGGCCGCGGGCCGCCTATACGCAAGAATTGCTGGCCGCCGTTCCGCGCATCGGCTCGGGCGCTGGTCGGCGCGCCACGGAAGGGGCAGCCGGCGCAACCGGTCAGGACAAGGTGGCGGTGGTGAACGACCTCCATGTCCGCTTCGACCTGCGCGGCGGCTTCTTCGGTCGCATCAACCGGCGGGTCCACGCCGTCGAGGGCGTCAGCTTCTCGATCGCGCCCAACGAGACGCTGGCGCTGGTCGGCGAATCCGGCTGCGGCAAGTCCACCACCGCCAAGGCGCTGGCCGGCCTCGTGCCCTATACGGGCGGCGTGACGATCGGCGGCCGCGAGCTCTCCGGGCTTGGCGGCGACGCGCGCAAGGCGGTGCGCCGCGACGTGCAGATGGTGTTCCAGGATCCTTACGCTTCGCTCGATCCGCGCATGCGCGTCGGCGATCTGGTGGCGGAGCCGCTTCTGATCCACGGCATCGGCTCACGGCAGGAACGCCAGAGCCAAGTGGCTGCCCTGTTCGAGCGGGTCGGCCTGTCGGCAGCACAGATGGAGCTCTATCCGCATGAATTCTCTGGGGGCCAGCGCCAGCGCATCTGCATCGCCCGGGCGCTGGCGCTTAGGCCGAAGCTGATCATCGCCGACGAGAGCGTGTCGGCTCTCGATGTCTCGGTGCAGGCGCGCGTGCTCGATCTTTTGAAGGAGCTGCAACGCGAATTCGGCGTCGCCTATCTCTTCATCTCGCATGACATGGCGGTGGTCGAGAACATCTCGGACCGCGTCGCCGTCATGTATCTCGGCCAGATCGTCGAGATCGGCAGCCGCGACCAGGTCTTTTCCAACGCGCGCCATCCCTACACGCGGCGGCTTATCGAGGCGGTGCCGGTTCCCGATCCGTCACGACGCCGGACACGCTTTTCCCGTCTCGACCGCGAAATTCCAAGCGCGACCCGGCGGATCGGCGAAACCGTGCCGAAACTTGTGCTCAAGGATTTCGGCGGCGGGCATCTCGCCGCCGTCGGAGATTGATCGGAGCCACGCAGCTGGCCGCATTCCGGCCTGGGACCGATCTTGCTTGCGGGCGGCGATCTGTCCGTTTCGGGATGTGCCCGAATGATGATAAGGCCTGAGACCGCCACTCATCTGTTTCGGGATTCCAATGTCGGTCCTCACACGCCGCAAACTCCTGCAGGGCGCCGCGGCCGCCGGCGCGGCCGGTATCGGCCTCTCGGCCGCCGGCAAGTTTGCCGGCTGGGCGGCGCCGAAGCCCGAGCCGCTGGTCCTGAAGACCGCGAGCATCGAGGCGCAACTGATGGACGGCGCGCCGACGAAGAATGTGCTGACCTACGGCGAAGCCGGCATGCCCCCGGTCGTCAGGATGAGGAAGGGCGAGCCTTTCTCAGCGCGGCTGATCAACGGCATCGACGATCCGACGACCATCCACTGGCATGGCATCCGCGTTCCCAACAAGATGGATGGCGTGCCGTTCCTGGTGCAGCCCTATGTCTATCAGGGCGACCGTTTCGACTACGCGTTTTCGCCGCCCGACGCCGGCACGTTCTGGTACCACCCGCATTGCAACACGCTGATCCAGATGGGTCACGGCCTGACCGGCGTGATCGTGGTCGAGAACCCGAACGACCCGGTCTTCGATGTCGAGATGGTCGTCAACCTGCGCGACTGGCGGCTTGGCGACGACGGCCAGTTCATCGAGCCGTTCAGGCCGCGCGACGCGGCAAGGGCCGGCACCTTCGGCACGGTGCGCACCGCCAACTGGCTCGACCAGCCGCAATTCGATGCGCCGGCCGGCGGGCTGGTGCGGCTTAGGGCGGCCATCACCGACGTCACCCGCATCTATGCCTTCCGCGTCGACGGCGCCGAGGCGACGGTCATAGCGCTCGACGGCAACCCGGTGCCGCAACGGTTTACACCGGATGCCCTGCAACTGGGACCCGGCCAGCGGCTCGAGCTTGCCATCCGCATGCCCGACGAGGAGGGCGCGATCGTCAGCCTGCGCGACGTCCGGGGCACCAAGCCGAAAATCCTGGCGACGCTGCGTTCGGTCGGCAAATCGCTCAGGCACGATCTGCGCGATCTCGGCCCGCTCGAAGCCAATCCGGTGGCGGAGGTAGACCTTGCCGGCGCCAAGCGCATTCCGCTGGCGCTCAGCGCGACCGCCGAGAATGTCCCGGGCGACGGCATTTGCGGCTCGCTCGGCTACAGTTTCTGGGCGATCAACAAGGTGCCGTGGCCGGGCGACACGCCGGACCCCACCGCGCCGCTCGCCGAGCTGAAGCTCGGCCAAAGCTATGTCATCGACATGGAAAACCTCACCCCGCACGCGCACCCGATCCATTTGCATGGCATGAGCTTCAAGGTGCTGTCGTCATCGACCAGGGCCGTCCAGCCGCTGGTCTCCGACACCTATCTCATCCAGCCCGACGAGAAGGTCCAGCTCGGCTTCGTCGCCGACAATCCCGGCGACTGGCTGCTGCATTGCCACATCATCGAGCACCAGAAGACAGGCATGACGAGCTATCTGCGGGTGGTGTGAGCGCCTCATCACAACATTTTCGTGAGCGGCTTGCGGGTTGACCCCGCCGCTTGATTGCCTAGGTAGCCAACTGGGCAGGCCGGGCAACACGCAACTCCGACCGACGGCATGACATCTTCGCGCATTCGAAAACTTGCCCTTCTTGCGGCAGGCATCCCCATCCTGTCATCCTGTGTCATCCCTGACGATACGTCGCGGCTCGCGAAAGAGGACGTCACGACCTCTGCCGCCCGCAAGGAATTGGTCGGATTGAGCGAGGCCGACATTCGCATGTGCGCAGGCTTTCCGACCGCAACGGCGGACGTGGGTTCGTCCGGTCAGATCTGGACCTACCAGCGCACCGTGCAACGCGGCAATCTCAGCATTGCGGTGCCGACCTTGACCGCAGGCCCGATTCCTGCTGTCGGCGGATCGGTCAATGTTGCTCCCGGCGGCTATTGCAACACGCAGATACGCATGCTCGACGGCCACGTCGCCGAGGTCGCCTATGCCGGCGACAACAACTTGCCGAACAGCCGCGATGCACTCTGCGTCAGCACGGTGGACGCCTGCGTGGCCTATGCGCGCCAACGCCATTACAAGGCGCCGGCAGCATCACGATAGGCGGGGCTAAGCGATACACCGTTGCGAGCGGATATTCTCGGACATCGGATGCGGGCATTGCTGTCCCGCTTGCTGACAGCTCTTTCCGCCAGGCCGAGATGCTCGGTCTGCCTGCGCATCGAAGCCGCGTCCTTTAGAAGGCCCTGCCCGGCGCTGAAACGACGACCGTTACTTCGATCGTCTGTCGCGCCGCGAGGACCGCCTTTCGATGTCCGTGACGGGCCTTTCCGCGCCGGCTTCAGCCTGCGCCCGAGGCGTATCCATGAGGTTTCGGACCTTGGCGTTGTTATGCGCGCGGACAACCGCGCGGGTGAAATGAAGCAGGGTTCCAAGCACTGACATTGGCATTACCTCCATTGGAATGGCTGACATGTCGCTGTCGTAGGGCGTGGCGGGCCGGGATCGGAAAAAGCCCCCGTCGCGTTCGAAACGAAGGGCCAGGGCTGCTCAGCGCGTGCCGGCGAACACGATCCGCGCGAGCCGCGCCTTTTCGCGCGTGCCCTGCGCGGCCTCCCAGCCGATGTCCTTTTGCAGCTCGGGCGACAGGCTGTTCATGAGGCTTCTGGTTTTGGCGTCGTTATGCTGGCGCATGATGGAGCGGCCGAGATTTCCAAGCATGGACATTTCGCATTCCCCTGTTCCGTTGAGACGGCGTCGCGCCGTCGGATGCGGGATGAATGCGCCCGGTCCGTTTCGCGGCAATGGCGCGCGAAATGGCCGATCGTTTCCAAACTCACGGGTTTGGAAACATGCGTATGCGAATGATTTTGGCCGATGACATATGCGTGGAAAGGGGGCCGGACCTCTGCGTTCGGCGGATCCGACCCATCCAGGATTAACGGACGGAGCTCCTGCCTCCTACCTCTTCAGCGCGATGCTGATGCCGCTGAGATCGGCGTTGACCTGCAGGCCGACCTGCCGGCCGGTGAGCTCGAGCTGGGCGCCCTTGTCATTGGTCATGACGATCACCTGGGCGCCTCTGCCGAGCGCGCCGCCGCCGCCGGCTGCGCCGTAGACGCCCGTCACATCGCTGGCGCGTCGGATGTGGCGCACCCTGCCCTGGAAATAGGTCTTGGACGCGCCGAAGGCGAGGCCGCCCGAGACGCCGCCGACCGAGATCGGATAGCGTTTGCCATGGAAGGTCAGCGTGCCTTCGCCGCCGGAGCCGCCGATGAAGAAGGCGGCCTTGTAGACGGAGAAGCGGATCGTGCCGCTGTCGGCATGCGCGGCGCTGGCAATGCTGACGCCCGCGGCGGCGATTGCCGCGACCGCGACGGAACGGAACCTGGACGAAATCTGCATGGTGGAAACTCCTCGAGCATCGCCGCTTACCCAGACGGCGGGGGCATATCAGCTTCAAAAGTATAGCTGAACCGTCTTGCCCCACCATTGGTTCCAGGCACGCGCCCGAAATCCGGCGGTCACAAAATGCTGAGCGAGGAAGGCGGAAGCGATGAGAAGCACAGGCTTGTGCTGGCTGGTGGAGCTGAGGGGGATCGAACCCCTGACCTCATCATTGCGAACGATGCGCTCTCCCAGCTGAGCTACAGCCCCGTTCCAGCGGATGGGCTTGTATCGGTCGCGGCCGTTTGATGTCAAGGCGAAACGATGGCCTGACGCCATGCGCCAAGGCCGGCGGGCCTTGCCCGCTCGCCAAGCCCCGCGGGCCTTGCTCGCAGGCCAAGCAATGGCTACATGTCGGCGACAATTTGGAGACCGGCATGATCGCCCTTATTCAGACAATCGTCATGGCGCTTGATATCTACTGGTGGATCATCATCGCCTCGGCGATCTTTTCGTGGCTCTACGCCTTCAACGTCGTCAATTCGCGCAACCAGTTCGTCGGTTCCGTCGGCAACATGCTCTACCGGCTGACCGATCCGGCCTTGCGCCCGATCCGCCGCTTCATGCCCGATCTCGGTGGCATCGACATTTCGCCGATCATCCTGCTTCTGATCCTTTTCTTCATCCGGCAGTTCCTGGTCACCACCGTCTGGTCCTGGGTCGTGACCGGCGGCTGATGAGCACGCCGTTCCGGCTGCGCGAGAACGGCATCGACCTTTACGTGCGGCTGACGCCGAAGGCGGCACTCGACCGGATCGACGGCGTCGAGACCGCCGCCGACGGACGCAGTCATCTCAAGGCGCGCGTGCGCGCCGTGCCGGAGAACGGCGCCGCCAACCAGGCGCTGGAACGGATGATGGCCAAGGCGCTGGGTGTACCAGTGTCGGCCGTTGCGGTGGTTGCCGGCGGTACATCGCGGCTGAAGACGCTGCGGATAGTGGGTGATGGGGCCGAGCTGGCGAAAAGCGTCGAGGCTCTGATCGGATAATCTAAATTTGAGATGCAGGCGGGACGGCGCCCCCTCTGTCCTGCCGGACAGAGGCTACAGCATGCAAACATTTCCAGGCGGCTGGCCTTTGGCGATAGCGTGCGTAGCAGCTTGGCGCATGCAGTGTCTTATGCTGCGCTGGTCGACCCCCACTCCGTCTCGGCTTCGCCGAGCCACCTCTCC
>NZ_VFTJ01000036.1:0-20609 GCF_006439595.1 Mesorhizobium sp. B3-1-9 | reverse complement strand
TCAGCACGAATCGTTCCATCAAAAGCTTGAATCACGACCAAGCCATGATGGGAATCCTGAATATCAACAAACCTTAGGCCGGCCCGAATTGAATTGGAGATTGGTCGAGATCTAGAAGCGATCCTGCCACGGTTGCTTCCGCCGGTTTCCAGTCAGGAGGACCGCGTGAGCTGAGCGGCTGAAGCTCGTAACGCCGGACCACCGCATCGGAAAAACGCTTGCTGTCGGAGGTGATCAGGAAGGCGCTCAACAGCGGCTCGACGCTGTTCGCTTCGGGAATGATCGCCGTTGCGAAATCGCAGCCGGACAGGCAACAGTCGCAATCATAGCCGCCGCTATGCGATCCGCCGTGTGAAGTGGTTCCCGCATCGGCGGTGCACAAGATGTTGCCGAAAGCATCGCGCGGCCCGGCGGCGGCCTGCGCGCCGATTCCCGCACCGCTTACGAATGCCTGAACGAAAAGAACCAGTGCAGCGGCGATCGCTACTGGTGCGGGCGATCGTCTGCGCGACAATGTCATTTGGCCAAGCCGATCCTGTCCTTCAGGGCTATAGCATACGTGATTTCGGCTTGGCTATCGTGGCTTCGGCCAGCGGGACGACAACAAAAAATTGGGCGCCGCGGGCGAAACCGGGGCGGCCGGCGAGCACCGATTGGCCTACGGTACCTGGGTATCGTCAGGCCGCGGGAGGTCGGACCTGCCGAGAGCGGATCGCACATATTTCACATTTCCGTTATGTGATAACATCGCTTTCTGGTTGACTGACGTAATAACATAACCTACCCAGTGATCGCTTCGGCGACAGGGGTTGCCTCGCTCTGCAAAGGGAGAAAGACATGCGTTCCTTTCCATTTTTGGCGGCGCTGTTGTTCGCCGTGACATTGCTGACAGGCGGCGGTGCTCGCGCCGAAGATAAGGTGAACATCGTCGCGGCCGAGAATTTCTATGGCGATCTCGCCCGTCAGATCGGCGGCAGCAATGTCGCGGTGACCAGCATTCTTGCCAATCCCGACGATGACCCGCATCTGTTCGAGACCAGCCCATCGACGGCGCGCACGATCGCCGGCGCCAAGATCATCATCTACAACGGCGCGGATTACGATCCGTGGATGGAGAAACTTCTATCAGCCTCCACCAACGCGCAGCGCACGACCATCGTGGCCGCGGATCTGATCGGCAAGAAGTCGGGCGACAACCCGCATTTGTGGTACAATCCGGCGACGCTGCCCGCGATCGCCAAGCAACTCTCTGCCGACCTTTCAAAGCTCGACCCCGCCAATGCAGCGCACTATCAGGCCAACCTGGCGAAGTTTCAGTCGTCGTTGGATGCGATCAACAAGCAGATCGACGACGTCAAGAAGGCCTATGGCGGAACCGAGGTCACCGCGACGGAGCCGGTGTTCGGCTATATGGCCGATGCCCTCGGCCTCAAGATGCTGAACTACGATTTTCAGGTCACGGTGATGAACGATGCCGAGCCGAGCCCGACGCAGGTGGCGGCATTCGAGAACAGCCTCAAGGACGGATCGGCCAAGATCCTCTTCTACAATTCGCAGGTGACGGACGAAGCGACGACGCGTCTCCTCGACATTGCCAAGCAAAACAAGGTCACCGTCATAGGCGTAACCGAGACGGAACCCGCCGGCAAGACGATCCAGTCGTGGTTCGGCGGCCAGATCAGCGACGTGCAGAAGGCCCTGGCCGCTCGCACACAATGAATGTCATCGCCTTCGACAGGGTCACATTGACCTATGGGGGACGCCGGGTTCTTACCGACGTCTCCTTTTCCATTCCACAGGGTGCGTTCGTGGGGCTGCTTGGCGCCAACGGGGCGGGCAAGACAACGATGCTGCGCGCCGTCCTGGGGCTTTTCCGTCCGGCCAGCGGAACGATTTCCGTCCTTGGCCGGCCGCCGACACGCGGCAATCCCGCCATAGGCTATATGCCGCAGGCGCGCCGCACCGTGACCCATGCCGGCATCAGCGGCTTCGATCTCGTCGTCACGGCGGCAGGCGGCCATCGTTGGCGCTGGCCGGCGGCGTCGGCGCTCGAGAAGGACGCGGCATGGAAAGCGCTTGAAGAGGTCGGCGCGGCCGATATCGCCAGGAGGCCGTTCGCGGAGCTGTCGGGGGGCGAGCGGCAGCGAATCCTCATCGCCCAGTCGCTGATCGGCGACCCCAAGCTGCTGCTGCTCGACGAGCCGCTGATCAGCCTGGACGCCGCGCATCAGCGCACCATCATCGAACTCGTCCATGAGGTCGGCGAGCGGCTGGGTATCGCCGTCATCTTCTGCTCGCACGAGATCAACCCCTTGCTGCGCGCCGTCGATGCCGTCCTCTATCTCGGGAACGGCAACGCCGCGATCGGGAGCGTCGACGAGGTCATCAACGGTCCGGTCCTGTCGAGGCTTTATGGAACGCACATCAACGTGGTGCGGGTAGGCGGACGCATCTTCGTGATGGCCGACGACGTTGAACTGGAGGGCGCAGCGCATGTTCACGATGTTTGACTACGAATTCATGCGCAACGCCTTCGCCGCATGCACGGTCGTTGCCATCGTGACCGGGGCGGTAGGATATTTCCTCGTGCTGCGAGGCCAGACCTTCGCAGGACATGCGCTGGCTCATGTCGGATTTCCCGGCGCAACGGGCGCCGGCCTGCTCGGCCTGTCGCCATTCTTCGGGTTGACTATCTTCACCGTGCTGGCCGGCATCGGCATCGGCCTTCTGGGCGAAAGAGCGCATCGCGACGTCGCGATCGGCATCGTGCTGACCCTTTCGCTCGGTCTCGGCTTGCTTTTCCTGCATTTCTACACTGCTTTCGCGTCCCAGGCGACGAATGTCCTGTTTGGAAACGTGCTCGGCATCAGTTTCCGGACGGTCGTCATCCTTACAGTGCTTTCCCTGGCGATCCTGGTCGGCTTGACCTTCATTTCCAGACCCTTGCTCTTCGCCAGCCTGCAGCCTGAGCTGGCGGAGGCCAAGGGCGTGAACCTCGATCTGGTTTCGACATTGTTCATGATCATTGTCGCTGTGACGACGGCTGAAGCCACCCAAATCGTCGGCGTGCTTCTCGTCTTCGCGCTGATGGTCGCCCCGGCGGCAACGACGCTGCGCCTGACCCGCGGTGTGCTGCGGGGCATCCTTGTCTCGATCGCGCTAGCGGTCGCCATTGCCTGGACCAGCTTGTGGCTTGCATTCGAAACAGACTGGCCGACGAGCTTCTGGATCACATCGCTCGGTGCCACTGCCTATCTGGGCGCCGGTCTCATCCGGCGCTTGAAGGCGGCGCAATGACTCCCTGATGAACGGCTGAAAGCGTCGAACACCAGAGCAGCAGCCGGCCTGCCGCAGCCACGCGACCAAGATGTTTTTCTGGCCGGGATACCGTTCACGGCATCAGCTTGTGTTCGCCCTGCTTCAAGGAATCGCGCGGACGCGTAAATTGCTGAACAGGAGGCTCGTAGCGGTATTTCCCAGTGGGCAATCCATCGGCGGGAGCAGCCCCCGATGGTTGGGGCATGGTTGTTGGAGGCTTGGTGGCGATCGCCGTTCCTCCAAGGAGGAGCCCGATCGCGACCAGCCAACTGCCCAGAATGCGTGTGCCGATCGTGTACCACGCAGGCGGGAAAATCCGTCCGATAAGACCGACGGCGACAACGATCCAAAGGGCGATGATCGTCCCCGAGAGCGGTATTCGGAGATCGTTCAACGTAGGGTCGGTGAACTTTGTGACGACGGCCAACAACGCGCCGATGAGCAACGCCGCGGCGGGTATCGTGCAAGTTCGGAAACGACCGGAAACGACGAGAACGATGCCGATTATCAGCATCGAAAATGGCGCGGTAAGGAAAGCGTGAGTCGTCGCTCCCCGTACGCCGGCCATCACATCAAGGAATCGATCGTAAAGCAGAGTCCCGACCACCTCGCCCAGCAGCAATGCCACGAGTGTGAGAACTCCAAGCCTCAGGCTTACCAGAGCGGTTGCAAAGCCCAATCCGACCAGCGGCAAGACGCGTTCAGGAGAAAGGGCGCTGTTGAGGATCCACCACGACGTCTGCGTCCTTTCCGAAGAGGTCGCAAGTAGGCCGATCATGGCAGCGCCGGCGATGGCCACGACAGGGCCTGACCATCGAAGCAGGAATCGCCACGCCGATCGCTTGGGATATGTTTCAGGCGACAAGGAAATAAACGCCTCCCGCCGCGATCAATCCGCCCAGGCCCTGCGACAACCGTCCGCTGAATGCCTTGCCCAGCAGAAGTCCGAATCCGATACCCAGCAGGTGGATCAAGCCGGTGGCGATGACGAAGCCGATTGCATAGTCGGCCGGGTCGGCTGCATTCGGCAGTTCGGCGCCGTGGGCGTGGCCGTGGCAGATGGCGAACACGGCAATCATTAGCAACGCAACCCATTCCGCCGGCCGCCAGGCGCAGGCGATGGCCAGCCCCAGGGCGATGATCGACAGCGCAATGCCAATCTCAACACCGGGCAGCGGGACACCTGCTATTCCGGCAATCCCGCCCACGACCATGATCAGCGGGAATGCAACCGGCAGCGTCCAGATCGAACGCCCACCGATCTGGGCGCTCCACAGTCCCACGGCAAACATGGCCAGGAAATGATCAGGCCCGGTCAGCGGATGTTCGAAGCCGCTGCCAAATCCACCCGTCCCCGACTGAATGATATGCGCTTGCGCCGTCGTGGACCCGGCCGTCAGAGCTGTTGCCGCCGCCACCATGCCGTATGCAAAGTAGCCAAACCGGATTTGGCTGCTGATGGACGGCAGCTCCGCTTTCTCTTCAAGTGTCTGCGCCACTCACGAACCTGCCATGTTGCCAAAGCGGCAAATTGCCATCGATGGAATCATCAAGATAAGACTTTTACGCTCAATGGATTCAGCGAACCAGAAAACGGCTATTTTTGGCGTTAAACTCGAAGCGGAGCGTCAATCGTCGGCGCTGGAGCGTGAGAGCGCAAGGGTGCCGAAGCTGAAACGAAGAGGCGCTTGAAGTCCCGGTCCCCTCTGGGAGTTCGATCCGGAGCAGATCTGGCGGGCAGATTGGCTTTCGCAATCGAAAACTTGCCGAGAGACGGAGGCGATCAGCTTCGGGCTGGCGCCGCGAGAGCATTCGCGTGATCGAAGTTCACGTGACTGAGGTGTCCACGGTCCTTCGGGACCGCCGTCATGGCCTGCTCCAAATATCGCGAAATTCTCCCCACGTGGTCGATCTGCTTTCGCAAGGCTTCAAACCTCTGCCCGGTCAATCGAGTGCCGGCCGTCAGCCGCACGGATGTAGGATCGTAGTAGCGGCCGCCGATCCGCAATTCGTAATAAAGGTGCGGCCCAGTCGAAAGACCTGTCGAGCCGATATAGGCGATCACCTGCCCCTGCTTCACATATTGTCCAACCTGAAGCGTCGCGGGCACTCGGGAAATATGGGCATAGGTCGTGAAATACCCGCCATCGTGCTGCAGGCGCACATACTTGCCATAGCCGGGCTGCCAACCGATGATGGCAACCTTGCCGTCCCCCGCGGCGACGATCGGAGAGCCATAGGGGGCGGCGTAGTCGACACCGTTATGATGCAGCCATCGCCTGAGAATGGGATGCAGCCGCCAGGCAAAACCATCGCCAAGCCTTCCATTGGCGACTGGCTTTGCCATCATCATCTTTGAAACAGACCGGCCCTGGTCATCGAAGAATTCCGCCTCTTCGTTTGCGGACGGCCGATAGCGATAAAATGTCTTGCCGCCATCTCCGCTGTCGAATCTTGCCGAGACAAGTTCGGAGCTGCCATCAGCACGTGTCCGGAAGATCAGCTCGATCGAGTGGGCGTCAGCCGAGTCACCATCGAGCTTGAGGCCGCAATTGCGCGCCAGCCCGATAATCTGGCTCGCCACGGCGGGCGGCACGTTTTCCTTTTCAAGGCGCTGCATGACAAGCGGATATTTCGCCCGCAGTTGCGAGACATTTCCATCCGCATCCAGTCCGTCCACGCCTCCCGCGTGGAAGCCTGCTTCGGTCGCCTCGGCAGCGAGGCGGTCAAACAAGTCGTGGTTAGCGACCGGCTGAAAACCTCCAGCGTCGCTCCGCGCAAGAATCGCCTCCGCACCATTATCCCGAAGGACCCGGACCGCCGCGAGTTGCGCGGTTCCGGCTTTCGATGCCGGCGTCTCAAGCATCAGGTCGACACGGTCGGAAGGGGCAATGGCCTGCTCCTTCAACGCATCCGCCAGCAAATGGCCATCGGCATTGCTCAAACCCGCGGCAGCTAGAAAAGCGGCAACGTCCACATCGGACTTCGGCATCGCCGCCACCCGTTTGATATGCGGCGCCGGCTGCTCCGCGGCCATGCTGACATTGATAGGAGTCCCTCGCGCCGCCATCATCTTGGAATTGCCCGGGATTGGCCGAGGGACCGCGCTCGGAGCACGGTTTGATGAGGCGTCGGTCCGTGGCTTTGCGAGCAGCGCATCGAAGGGACTCGGCCGCGCAACAGCATCTTCCTGAAAAAGCAGCGGTTCCGCCGCATCCGATTGATCGTCAGCAGATGGATTTCCCAGCGAAAACTCGACATGGCGATAGGTGAATTCGTTGGCGGACCCATTGGGGCCGGCTTCCACCAGATTGGCGATCGCATCCGTTCCGGCGACATGCGGCGGTGGCAGCCGATCGTCCTTTGGTGTCGATCCTTGTCTTGTCCTTTGTGGTTTTGCCGGGATTGCCTGGGCAAAGGCCGGAGGACGCACGGCAACACGCAATGTGCCAAGCAGCATACCCGTGGCGCCGATGGCCGCGACCATGATCGCGAGCACGAGTCGCGCATGGGTTCGAAACGCAAACCGCACGGTTCGTTCCTGCCAGTGAATGCCCGCCAGGGGACCATGGCTCAAATCGATACCGCGATGCCGGAACGCGCCGGAATTGCCATCATGCCCCCGACGATACTTGCCCGCTGCGGGCACGACAGGCACTGCCATTTGCCAGATTTCCCCTCTCTGGTCCCGCCCCACATCTTGTCAGGATCGGCCGATCCCCGCCCTCTATGACGAGGAAGCGTCCCTAAGGACACCCGTTCAACCCTCACATCTTTGTGCTTGATACGTTATACTATAACCGATAACAAGATGAAAACCGCCCCCTCAACGGAGTTTCCCGCCATGCAGACCCAGACTCCAGTAACCGTGCTGACCGGCTATCTCGGCGCGGGCAAAACCACGCTGTTGAACCGTATCCTGTCCGAAAATCACGGCAAGAAGTTTGCCGTCATCGTCAACGAGTTCGGCGAGGTCGGTATCGACAACGATCTTATCGTCGACGCCGACGAAGAAGTGTTCGAGATGAACAATGGCTGCATCTGCTGCACGGTGCGCGGCGATTTGATCCGCATCATCGACAGCCTGATGCGCCGTCGCGACCGTTTCGACGCGATCCTGGTGGAGACGACCGGCCTCGCCGACCCGGCGCCGGTCGCGCAGACGTTTTTCGTCGACGAGGACGTTCGTTCCAAGACCAAGCTCGATTCCATCGTGACAGTGGTCGACGCCAAGCATCTGCTCGGCGAGATCGACGAAGCGCACGAAGCCCAGGAGCAGTTGGCATTCGCCGACACGGTGCTGCTCAACAAGACCGACCTCGTCTCGGCCGAAGACCTGAAGGAGGTCGAAAGCCGCATCCGGCGCATCAACCCGACTGTTTCCATCCACCGCACACAGCGTTGCGACGTCGATCTCGACAAGGTTCTCGGCCGCAATTCGTTCGACCTTGACCGTATCCTCGAAGTTGAACCGGATTTCCTCGACGAGTTCCACGAGCATGAGCACGATGACCATGTGACCAGCTTCGCCCTGGTCACCAGGGAACCGCTCGACCCGAAAAAATTCCTCCCGTGGCTGCAGACGGTCACGCAGCAGTTCGGCATGGACATGTTGCGCATGAAGGGCATTCTCGCTTTCAAGGACGACGACGACCGCTTTGTGGTGCAAGCCGTCCATATGCTGCTGGAAGGCGATCACCAGCGGCCGTGGAAGGCTGATGAGGAGCGGACCAGTCGTCTTGTCTTCATCGGCCGCAATCTGCCGAAGGGTATCATCGAGAGCGGGTTCATGGGGTGCCGGGCGTGACCTTCGCCTATCACGAGAGGCCGCGAAGCTGGTGAAATTCGTCAATCCCTTTGCGCCCAGACGGGGACCTTCATCATCTCATGCGGACAGGATCAAACAATGGATACGCGATGGGCTTGATCTGAAGGAAGATGTCGCAATCACCGTGACGGAGGTTCGCTGCCGCGAATCCGGCTGTCCTGACCTGGAGACAGTCATCAGCATATTGGAGCGGCCGATACGCTCCTTGCGCGTCGGCAAGGCCGTGGCAATGATTGCAGAGCCCGACATCGCGCTCGCGCTGCAAATCGGGCAACGGCTTCTCGACGCAAACGCGGAGAGTTCATCCCCGAAGGTCAGCGTCAAACAGCATTGAAGGCATGGACTGGCTCGAGGATCAAATTGAATGGATTGCGGACGGCAAAAAGGTTGCCGTCGGCCTGACCCGTTTTGGAATGGGCAAGAACCTCCTCCTTTTGCCGGCGCTCAGCTCGATCTCGACCCGCGCCGAAATGCGACCGCTGCAAGAGCGGCTCGGCGCATCCTTTGCCACGACGGCCATCGACTGGCCCGGCTTCGGCGCCTTGCCTCGCCCCAGGATTGCCTGGCGCCCGGAACTTTATCGTACATTCCTGCGCTTCGTGACGCAGAGTGTCGTTCAGCCTGCTGCGACCATCGCTGCCGGTCATGGCGCGGGCTATGCGCTGGCAATGGCCGCCGAAAATCCGGGTGGCTTGGGTCGCCTTTGCCTGCTGTCGCCGACCTGGCGTGGGCCGCTTCCAACCATGACCGGCAGGCGAATGGCGCTGTTTCGCGGGCTGGCAAAGGCCGTCGACCTGCCGCTCGCCGGGTCTTTTCTCTATCGGCTCAATGTGAACAGCCTTGTCATCGGCATGATGGCGCGTGGCCATGTCTATGCCGATCCGGCCTGGCTGACGCCGGAGCGCATGGCCGAAAAACGCACCGTCACCGACGCGCCCGGCGCCCGCTACGCTTCCTTCCGCTTCGTCGCCGGGGAACTCGATCCGTTCACCGATCGCGATGCCTTCCTGGAAAGCGCGCGACGAATCTTGACGAAGATACTCGTCGTCTACGGCGGCGGAACCCCACGCAAGTCCAAGGCGGAGATGACGGGCCTGGCATCGCTGACGAATGTGCGGACCGTCGAACTGCCTCGCGGCAAGCTCTCATTCTACGAGGAGTTTCCGGACCAGACCTGGGAGACGATCCACCCGTTTCTCCTCGAATCCGACTGAGGGCGGGTCGGTGGCCGGGTATGGCGTTGGCGTGACTTGTGGTTGCTGATTCAGGAAGCTGAGGCATTGCAGCTGGCGCAACGCACCTTGAGTTCAATGGCGACAGTATCGACCTGAAAGGCCTCTTGCTCGGCCCAGGCCACAAGCCGGCGATCGACGGTCTCGTCATGGTGTTCGACAACAGTTCCACACCGGTCGCAGACCGCGAGGATCGTTGTTTGTCCATGATGGGGGTGCGCGTCGGTGCAGCGCACAAAGGCGTTCATGCTCTCGACCTTGTGGACGATACCGCATTGAATAAGACTGTTGACCGCCCGGTAAACCTGCACCGGTGATTTGATCCCCCGAGGCCCAAGTTCCCTCAAAATCTCGTAGGCGCCGATCGGCTTACCTGCCTTGTCTATGATCTCCAGCACGAGCGCCTGGTTCTTGGTCAGACCGCCGGGGATCGTGCCGATGCGATTGAGATCGAGCATTCGGTTCACATTTCTGTTATGAAATAACATAACTTTCTGTTGACCAATGTAATAACATAACTTACCCAGGGGTCAACTGGAATTGAAATCTACCGGAGATCACATGCAGGCAGAGGCAGGGCGCAAATTGCCGGTGACCGTCCTTTCCGGCTTTCTCGGCGCCGGAAAGACGACACTTCTCAACACTATTCTCGGCAATCGCCAGGGTCGGCGGGTCGCTGTGATCGTCAACGACATGAGCGAGGTCAACATCGATGGGTCGCTGATCCGCGACGGCGGGGCGAACCTGTCGCGGACCGACGAGCAACTGGTCGAGATGACCAATGGCTGCATCTGCTGCACCTTGAGGGACGACCTTCTGAAGGAAGTTCAGGCGCTGGCAAGGCAGGGCCGGTTTGACAATCTTCTGATCGAATCCACCGGCGTTTCCGAGCCGCTTCCGGTTGCCTCCACCTTCGAGTTTCGTGACGAAAATGGCGTCAGCCTGTCGGACGTGGCGAGGCTCGACGCCATGGTCACCGTGGTCGACGCCGCCAATCTGCTGAAGGACTACGCCTCGAGCGATTTCCTGAAGGATCGCGGTGAATCGCTTGGCAATGGGGATAATCGCGCGCTTGTCGATCTGTTGGTCGAGCAGATCGAATTTGCCGATGTCATCGTGCTCAACAAGGTGTCGGCCGCAACGGCGGCCGACCTCGACGCCGCGCGAAAGATCGTGCGTGCGCTCAATCGGGATGCGCGGATCATCGAGACTGATTTTGGTCGGGTGGACCTTGCGGCAATCCTCGACACCGGCCTGTTCGATTTCGACAAGGCGCATGAGCATCCGCTCTGGTTCAAGGAGCTGAACGGCTTTTCCGAACACGTTCCCGAAACCGAGGAATACGGGATTACTTCGTTCGTTTACCGGGCGCGCCGGCCCTTCGATCCGACGAGATTCAAGGCTTTCATCGACCGCGCATGGCCGGGCGTCGTCCGCGCCAAGGGATTTTTCTGGCTGGCCACGCGCCCGCAGCATGTTGGCGAATTGAGCCAAGCTGGTGCGTTGGTCCGCAGCGGCCGGCGCGGCTTCTGGTGGTCGGCGGTTCCGAAGGCCAGATGGCCCGACAACGACGGCTGGCGCCAATCCATGCAGCCTTATTTCGATCCGGTCTGGGGAGACCGCCGGCAGGAGATCGTCTTCATCGGAACGCACCCGATGAACGAAGCGCGCATCCGGAATGAACTCGATTCCTGCCTGGTTGCCGCCGAAACTTTCTCGCCGGCACAATGGAAGCATCTGTCCGATCCGTTTCCGCGCTGGACGGAGGAAGCCGCATGAACTGGCCACGAATCTCGGCGGGGCGAACGATCTTCGCCCGCAGCTTTCTCGTCTGGTCCGCGTTCGAGCGTCTGGGGGTCTTGGTCCTCATCATCGTCGCGCTGTGGCTGGCGGTTGCCTGGGCGGTGTCGCTGGCATGAACAAGACAGATCCCGCAGCCGCCGAGGCCGGCGGCCGCCTCATCAGCCTGTCGAACGTGACAGTCGCCTATGATCGGCGCCCGGCCGTGCATCATCTTTCCGGCTCATTTCTTCCGGGCAGCATGACGGCGATCGCGGGCCCGAATGGCGCCGGCAAATCGACGCTGGTCAAGGCGCTGATGAACCAGCTCCCTGTCGTGGAAGGACATATCGACCACGCCGAACTTTCCTCGCGCGACTTCGGCTACCTGCCGCAGGCGGCGGAGATCGACCGCAGTTTCCCGCTGAGCGTCGGAGACACGGTCATGCTCGGCGCGTGGCACGTCGTCGGTGCGTTTCGCGGTATCACCGCGGCGATCACGGCGAAGGCGCGGGAGGCGCTGTCGGCCGTCGGCCTGGAAGGGTTCGAACGTCGTCCCATTGGCTCGCTGTCCGCAGGGCAGTTCCAGCGTGTGCTGTTCGCCCGGCTGCTGCTTCAGGACGCGCGGGTCATCCTGCTCGATGAGCCATTCACCGCCATCGACGCCAGGACCACGCGCGACCTGATGGATATCCTGCTGCGTTGGCACCGCGACGACCGCACGATCATCGCCGTCCTGCATGATTTCGAGCAGGTGCGGGCGCATTTCCCCGAAACGCTGCTGATTGCCCGCGAGCCGATCGGATGGGGTCCGACGTCATCGGTGATGACCGCAGAGAACCTGCTCAAGGCGAGAGCCATGGCGGAAAACTGGGACGACTTTGCCGAGGTTTGTCACCGGCCCAGAAACAAAGCGGCATGAACCTCCACGACCTGCTTTTGGCGCCCTTTGTCGACTATGGCTTCATGCGCCGGGCGCTTGTCGCCTGTTTCTGCCTTGGACTGGGCTCCGGCCCGGTCGGCGTGCTCCTGATGCTGCGCCGTATGAGCCTGGTCGGCGATTCGCTCAGCCACGCCGTGTTGCCCGGCGCGGCGGTCGGCTTCCTGTTCGCGGGCTTTTCGCTGACTGCCATGGGCATCGGCGGGCTGATCGCCGGGCTCGCCGTTGCGATCCTGTCGGGCATCGTCAGCCGCACGACGTCGCTGCGCGAGGATGCCAGTTTCGCCACCTTCTACCTCACGTCGCTCGCCGCCGGCGTGCTGATCGTCTCGCTGCGCGGATCGAGCCGGGATCTATTGCACGTACTGTTCGGCACCATCCTCGCGATCGACGCGCCGGCGCTTTACCTGGTCGCGACGATCGCTTCGCTCACGCTGATCATCCTTGCGATCGTATACCGCCCGTTGATCGCAGAATGTTTCGACCCCGGATTTCTTCGCGCGGTCGGCGGACGCGGGTCGCTCCACCATCTCGTCTTTCTCTTCCTGGTCGTTCTCAATCTCGTCGCCGGCTTTCAGGCCCTGGGTACGCTCATGGCGGTGGGGCTCATGATGCTGCCCGCCGCGATTGCCCGGCTATGGGCACGCAGCGTGCCCGGAATGTTCATCGTCGCGGCTTCGACGGCAGCGCTCTCCGGTTTCGTCGGGCTGATCGCCTCATTCCATCTCGGCTACGCCTCGGGACCATGCATCATCCTGACCGCAAGCCTCCTCTATTGCGTCTCGCTGCTTGCCGCTCCGTCGGGTGCCGTGCGGCGCCTGTTTCCCCGCCCACACCTTACGGGCTGATCACCAAGGAGAGTTTCGATGAGAAGACTGAACATGATGGCCACGCTTGGGCTGAGCGCTGTTGCCGTGTTGGCGGTGGCGGCCGCTGCCTCCGCCAAGACGCTGCATGTCGTTGCGAGCTTCACGGTGCTTGCCGACGTGGCCAAGGAAGTCGGCGGCAGCAATGTCGAAGTCAAGACAATCGTACCGGCCGACGGCGATCCCCATGAATACGAGCCGACGCCGGACGACGCCAAGAACCTCAAAGCCGCCGATGTCGTTTTCGTCAGTGGCGAAGGGCTGGAGGGCTGGATGGATCGCCTGATCAGCGGTTCCGGTTACACAGGATCCCCGGTCGTCGCTTCCGAAGGCGTCAAGACCCGCACGATGGACGAGGACGGCAAGACCGTGACCGATCCGCATGTCTGGAACAGCCCGGTCAATGTCGAGGTCTGGGTCGGCAACATCGAGAAGGCGCTCGAGGCGGCCGATCCCGAGGGGGCAGGACATTTCAAGGCGAATGCCGAGAGATACATGAAGAAGCTCCATGAACTCGACGCCTACGCGCGTTCCAAGATCGACCCGATTCCGCAGGAGAAGCGCAAGGTGCTGACCAGCCATGACGCCTTCGGCTATTTCGGACGTGAGTACGGGGTTTCTTTCCTGTCGCCGCTTGGCTTGTCAACTGAAGCCGAGGCCTCGGCCGGCGACGTCGCCAAGCTGATCGAGCAGATCAAGAAGGAAGGCGTGAAGACCTATTTCTTTGAAAACTCCAACGATCCTCGTCTCGTCAAGCAGATCGCGGGCGCCACGGGCGCCGAAGCGGGCGGAGAGCTCTACGTCGAGGCCCTTTCGAAAGAGGACGGTCCCGCGCCAACCTACGCCAGGATGTTCAAATACAACGTCGACCAATTGGCTGCTGCCATGGCGAAACAAACGCTGGCGCAGCAATAGAATATTCCATGCCAAAAGCGGATGGGGCCGTGGCCCCATCCGTAGGTTCACCCTGCGATTCCGCCTCTGGCGATGAGATCGAAGAAGCCGCGCCGTGAGGTTGTTGGTTCTGTCCAGAGTGGTATCGGGAGGCCGGCTTGCGGCGTGACGGTGGCCTCCAGAATCCAGTTGCGGGTTTCAAGATGCGTGGGAGCCGCGATGGGCTCGCTTCCGCACCTGCCTGCCCGGCGGCTGCCTCGTCGATCTGAGTTTCGACGCCGAGACATTGGCGAGCCTGCGCGACGGCAAAAGCCTCAAGGTCAAGGTGGTCGCGGACGGGGGGAAGGAGACCAATCTGGCACTCTCGCTGAATGGCTTCCCCAGCGCCGTCGACAGGACGATGGCGCTGTTGAGGTAGACTTCTATTTCCCGTACCGTTGCTCCTGGGCATCGGCAATGTGTTCGCAAAACAGCTCCCCGTTACACCGGGTCTCGTTCGCTGGATTTCTCCGGATGGCTACCCGCGCGGTGTCTTCATGAAGGCCGTCGAGCGAAGCTCGGGATTCTGCAGTCGAATGTAAGATCTGACTTATATTTAAACATCCTAATGTTTACATCAATAAATCCGAAACAATTCAATTAACCTCTTTATAAGTTGCTTGATGTGTGATGTTCTTGACAGACTTGCTTTGCGGTGCCGATTCGATCGCCAGTGCAACGCCGCCATTGCCCGGGACCAAGGTGCGATCGCGGTTGGCAATCTGATCAGGCTGAGGAGAGGGTGATGCTGGAGCAGATCAAGCCAGCAGTGGGCATTGCGGATATATGAGGTCGTGGCGCAGCCTAGTCAGGCGAGTGGCGCGTCATTGCCGTCGGTCAGTCGACTGATGCAAGGATCCGCCGAGGGTCATCCCGTTCCGGCCCGGCAAAGCGGGCAGGCAACCCTCCTTGCCAGCTGTCGGTTCGCCACCAACCCCTTCAGCAAATCTCTTATCACATGGATCGGTCGGCTGCCGCCCCGGCCATATCGATTTGCAAGGCGGCCGGCATGTTACGACGACTGGTTGCGGCAGTGGCCATTCGACGCGGGGGAATATGATGGATAGAATCGTGAACAGCAAAGCAGGCATGTCGGCGGAGCCGACGCGCGAACCATCATTTGCCCATCGCCTGCTGCGCGGCGGCCGTATGACCAAATGGAAAGGCCAGGCGGCGAGCTATGCGCCGAATCTTGCCCACCTGGCTTCGGCGGCAGCTCCGGTCTTGCGTGGTGCGCTTGTGTCGGCCGCGCTATTGGCCGGGCTTGGCGCCGTCCCTGCAGGGGCGGCCGATCTCTATTGGGACGTCAACGGCACCGCTGTGGGCCTCGGGGGTACCGGAGCCTGGAACACCTCGTCCCTGCTTTGGAATCCGAGCAGTGATGGTGTCACCGGGCCGATGGCCAGTTGGAACAATGCCGCCGTCGGCGGCGACAATGCCTTCTTCAACGGCACCGCCGGGACGGTGACGCTCGCGGGGCCGATGACGGCCCACAATCTGACCTTCGGTGTCGCGGGCTATACAATCGCTGGCAGTACGCTGACGCTCACCGGCACGACGCCGACGATTTCCACTGCCGGAACCACCACAATCAGTTCGGTGATCGCCGGATCAGGCTTCACCAAAGTCGGCGCCGGCGGGCTGACGCTCACCGGCGCGAACACCTTCACGGGTGACATCACCGTCTCGGCCGGAGGACTTGGGCTCGCCAGCGATGCCTCACTCGGCGCGGCCGGCAATGGCGTGTCACTTGCGAATGGTACCTCTATCAGCTCGACCAGCGCACTTGCCGCCAGCCGCGTTGTTACGATCGTCAGCGGACGTGCGGTCGCAGGTAGTGGGGCGCTCACAGCGCGCTTCACCGGGGCCGGCGGGCTGCAGGTTTTAGGCACAATCAGCAACGACGCCAACGACTATACAGGTCAGACGGTTTTCGGCCAAGGCACCAACGGTTTCACCTCGGTAGCAGACCTTGGGGTGGCAAGCTCGCTCGGCGCGCCTACGGATGCGGCGTCGGGTACCATCACTGTAAGCGCCGGTGGCGGAGTGGGCGGCAATCTGGTCTATTTCGGTGACGGCGACAGCTCCAATCGCAACTGGCGTTTCAACAACACCTCCAGCGGAGGCAACTATCTCCAGAACGCTGGCACCGGGACGCTGACGCTGACCGGCGATATTCTTGCCGGCGGTGCCTACGGACTTACCATGAATTTCTCCGCGGCGTCCGGCGACATGGACCTGCTGGGCGTCATTAGTTCCTCGGTCGCCCGGGCTATCGCCTTTACCGGAAATGCTGGCCGGATCATCACCCTCGGGGACGCCAACACCTACACCGGGCCGACCACGATCAACACTATCACCGTCAGGGCCGGGACCCTGGCGAACAGCGGTGCCAACAGCTCGTTCGGCACTGGCAACACTATCAATTTCGGCGGCGGCACGCTGAGCTATACCGGAACGGGCTCGGCGACCAACCGCACGCTGACGATCTCGGGCTCCAGCACCATCAGCAATGACGGCACCGGCGCGCTCTCCTTCAGCGGACCGACGAGCTTTGTCGCGGGCGGCGTCGCCGATACGCTGACGCTCGGCGGCAGCTTCGCGGGGGCGAACACATTCTCCGGCGTGATCTCCGGCGCCGGCAACTTCACCATGAACGGCGCCGGCACCTGGGTGGTGAGCGGCAGCAACACTTTCACCGGCACCACCACGGTCCAGGGCGGAACGCTCACCGCCGGCAGCTCTGCTGCATTCGGGCCTTCCAATCCGCTTGTCGTCAATGGCGGCACGCTTGACCTGGGTGGCTTCGATATAACCGCGCGCTCCTTGGCAGGCACCGGCGGGACCGTGGACCTCGGCAGCAACAACCTGACGGTGAACGGCACATCGGGCAGCGCCACCTATGCCGGCGTCATTACCGGCACCGGCGGCCTTACCAAGCTAGGTGCCAGCACGCAGACGCTGACGGGCGCCAACACCTATTCCGGCGCGACCAGCATCGGCGGCGGCACGCTGGCGCTGGATTTCACAGCGCCCGGCGCGCCGACGAACAATATCGTTTCCATATCCTCGGCGCTCAATATGAGCGGCGGCACGCTCACCGTGAAAGGTGGCACCGGGACGAACAGCCAAAGCTTCAATGGCCTGAACGTCACGGCGGGCAACAACCGGATCAACGCGACCGCTGGCGCGGGCGGGGTGCTGACGGTCAAACTCGGCGCCGTCAGCCGTACCGGCGGTCTGGTCGATTTCGGCATCGGCACGGGAACGTCGATGGCCACCAGCAACGCCAACGGCGCGCTTGGCGGCTGGGCAACCGTCAACGGCACCGACTATGCGCAAGTGTCGGGCGGCTTCATCACCGCATTCACCGCCTATGTTGATGAGGACAACGCGGCCCTGTGGGCGACGGGCAATATCCTTAGCGACGAAGCCGGCAACGCCAATACGCCCTATTTCGGCACGGTGAACGGCAATGTCGCGCTCGGCGGCCTCAAATACACGGCGGCGGCCAATTCCATCGTCACTGTTGGCGCCGGCAATACGCTCGGCGTGGACGGCACTATAATCGTCTCTCCCTCGGTCGGCACCGCGAACCAGACCATCCAGGGCGGCTCCTTGACCGGAGGCGCCGGTGGAAGCGCGCTTGGCGTGCAGCAGAACAGTGGCGGCACCTTCACCGTCGCCTCGAACATTATCAACAACGGTGGCCCGACCTCCTTCACGGTGGGCGGCACGGGAGGCTCGACCGGCACCGGTGTCGTCGCGCTGACGGGCAGCAACAGTTACACCGGTGCGACGACGGTGAGCGGTGCCACGCTCGCCTTCAACAGTGTCGCCAATGGCGGCGCGGCGAGCGGCATCGGCGCCTCATCCAGCGCGTCGTCGAACCTGGTGATCGAGAACGGCACGTTGCGCTACACCGGCGCAACGGCCTCGACCGATCGCGGCTTCACCCTCGTCAACGGCGGTCCATCGCGCACCTTCGAGGTTACCAACGCCGCCACCAACCTGACGTTCTCCGGCCAAGTGACCAGCCCGGACGATGCCGGCTTCACCAAGACCGGCGCCGGCACGCTGACACTGACCAACGGGAGCAACGACTATGTCGGCGTCACCACCATTGCCGGCGGCACTCTGGCCATAAGCACGCTTGCCGATGGCGGGCAGGCGAGCGGTATCGGCGCGGCGAGCAACGCTTCATCCAATCTTGTGCTGCAAAACGGTGGGAAGCTCAGCTATATCGGCGGAACCACCAGCAGCGACCGTGGCTTCACGCTCGGCACCGGCGGCGGAGCTATCGACGTAATCGGCGGCACCACGCTGACGATGAGCGGGGTTGGCACCGGGACAGGTGGTCTCACCAAGGGCGGCGCCGGTGTCTTGGTGCTGTCGGGCACGAACAATTATACCGGCGGCAGCACGGTAAGCGCTGGCATTCTGCGTGCAGGGTCTGCGGGTGCGTTCGGCACAGGGGCGATGACAGTGGCCACGGGAGCGACTCTCGATCTGGCCAACAACAACAACACCGTGGGCGGGCTCGGCGGCGGGGGCAGCGTGCTGCTGGGCGCGGCGACCCTGACGACGAACGGCAACGGCAGCTTTTCGGGCACGATCGGCGGCAGCGGCGGCGTCGCCGTCGCGGGCGGCAGCCAGACCTTCAGCGGCTGCACCAACAGCTACACGGGAGCCACGACCATCACCGGCACGCTGAACGTCAGCTGCCTGCGCAATGGCGGACAGCCGAGCGACATCGGCGCCTCGAGCAGCGCCTCGACCAATCTGCAGATCGATGGCACACTGAACTATACCGGCGCCAGCGTCACGACCGATCGCGGCTTTACACTGACCTCGGGCAGGATCACGGTGGAGAACGCCGCCACGACACTCGAGTTCAGCGGGGTGGCGACGGGGACGCAGCTCGAAAAGTTCGGGCCCGGCACCTTGGTGCTCTCCGGTGCCAATACCTACAACGGTGCGACTTTCGTCAACGGCGGCACCCTCCGCGCGGGGTCGACCAGCGCATTCGGCTTGAGCGGCCTGCGAATGGACACGACCGGGGCAACCCTGGATCTGAACGGTTTCAGCAATACGGTCGGTTATATCAGCCAAGGTAATCTGGGCATTACTGGCGGCAACATCACGCTTGGCAGCGCCACGTTGACGATAAGCGGTATCGGAAGCGCCAATTACAACGGTGCCATCAGCGGCAGCGGCGGGCTTGTGAAGAACGGGGCCAGCGCGCAGTCGTTGTCCGGCAGCGCTAGCAGCTACACCGGCCCGACTGTCATCAATGGCGGCATCCTCGCCGTGGCCAGCCTTGCCAATGGTGGCACCAACAGCTCGATCGGAGCATCGAGTTCCGCGCCGAGCAATCTGATCATCAATGGCGGCGTGCTGCGTTATAACGGTACGGGTGGCAGCACCGACCGGCAGTTCACCTTCGGCCCCAATGGCGGCGGTCTCGACGCGTACGCCTCTGGCCCGGGTCCGATCAATTTTACCAGCACGGCGCCTGTCACCATGTCAGGCAGCGGGAGCCGAACGCTGCAGCTCGCGGGCCTGAGCACTGCCGACAACTCGCTTTCGGCGCGTATCGACAACCCGACGGGCGGCACTACCGCTCTCACCAAGAGCGGCACGGGTACCTGGGTGCTGAAGAACCAGACCAGTACCTATACCGGCATCACCACGATCAGCGGCGGCGTGCTTGCCGTCGACAAGCTCGCCGATGGCGGCCAGGCGAGTTCGATCGGGAAGTCGTCGAACCTGGCATCCAGCCTCGTGATCGGCAGCGGTTCGACGCTGCGCTATACCGGCACGGGCGACACCACCGACCGGCTGTTCACGCTGCAGACAGGCGTCAGCTTCATCGAATCGTCCGGCACCGGGGCGATCCAGTTCACCAATACCGGGTCCGCATTATACAGTGGGGCCGGAGCGCGCACGCTGGCGCTGGGCGGCACGAACACCGGTCTCAACATAATGGGCGGAACGATCGTCGACCAGAATGCCACGACCGGGAAAACGACGCTGGCCAAGAACGATGCCGGCACGTGGGTGCTGACGGGCAACAACAGCTATTCCGGCAACACCGTCATCAATGACGGGAACCTGATCATCGGCAATGGCGGCACGTCGGGCAACGCCGGCACAGGCAATGTCGTTGTCGTCAACTCGACCTCGACGCTGTCGTTCAATCGCAGCGACACGTTCAACTTTGCCGGCAACCTGAGCGGCGCGGGCAACATCGCCCAGATCGGCACCGGCACGACCAGGCTGACGTCGGCGATCGACAGCAGCATCGGCGGCACGACGCAGGTCGATGCCGGCATGCTGGAATTGGCAACCAACCTGACCAGCAGCGGCGGCACGACCGTGAATGCCGGCACGCTGCAGGTCGACGCGGGCAAGGTGCTGACCACGCCGACCCTCGCCATGGATGGTGGCTCGACCTTGAACGTCAATGGCACCGTGCAGGCGGTCGGCGCGACCCCCATAGCAATCACCGGCGACGCAGGGGCAAGCACGATCAACATCGCCAATGGCGGCACGCTGCGCGGCAATGGCGACCTTGGCGGTGGCAGCGATAACGTCAACCTGACCGGGACCTTGAACACCGGCGCCGGAGCGCTGAACCTTGGCGCCGGCAACGACACGCTGACGCTTAACGACGGCGCCGTTCTCACCGGAACAGTCAACGCCGGCACCGG
>NZ_VFTJ01000035.1:0-26441 GCF_006439595.1 Mesorhizobium sp. B3-1-9 | reverse complement strand
ACACCAACTTCTCAAAACTCTTCAATCACATAAAACAAAACCCCGCCGAAAATCGACGGGGTTCGTCAGCAGTCTGAAGGGCGGCTCGAGGCCGCCCTTTTTTTGTCCTGATCGCAGTGCCTACTGGACGGTGAGTTCGTTGCGCTCGCCGGCCTTGATGGTGAAAGGCGTCTCCTTGTCGGCCTTGTCGGTGGTGAAGTTGGTCACCAGCACGTAGTCGCCCGCGGCAAGCGTGGTCTGCATCTTCTCGCCGTAGGCGTAGGTCGCCTGCTTGCGCTCGCCCTGGATGTTCTTCTTGGCATCGAAGACCTTGAAACCGTCCGCGCCGGGCGCGTCGACTGCCACGACACCGGCATTCAGCGTCACGTTGACATCGGTCATCTGTCCGACCGTCACGCTGAAAGGCTGCTCGGTGGACACGGCCTGCACGTCGACGCCCATCACGTAGTCGCCGGGCGGCAGGTCGAACTGGCTGTCGGGACCATAGGCGTAGGTCACCTGATCGCGGGTGCCGTCGAGCTTCTTGGCCGCCTTGTAGACCTTCCAGGACACGTCCGCCCCGGCCTTTTCGCCGCCCTGAGTGTAGAAGGCGTTGGCCTTGGCCTTGCCGACGCCGACGATCATGTCCTTCTCGATCGTCTGCCCGGCCGCGAGCTGAATGGTTTCGGTGATCGTGCCGCTGCCGATCGTCACCGTGACCTTCTCCTCGCCGGCCGGGAGGATGACCTTGGTATCGCCGTATGTCGTCGTGTGGTCGCCCGGATAGGCGAATTCCAGTATAGCGCCGCCGGCGATGTCCGCCCCCGGGCTCGACCGCGGATGAAGGATCAGCTTGCCGGCATTCAAGATGAAGAGCGGCTGGTAGGCCTGGCCTGCCTCGATCTTGATCTTCTGCTCCGCCTTGGCCTGTCCATCGGTCGCGACCACGACATAATCGCCCGGCTCCAGATTGCCCTTGTAGGCGCCGTATTCGGTGGTGACGGATTCGCCGCGCGTGCCGTCGGGCTTGGTCTTGTAGACCTCCCAGACGTTGCCGTCGGTGATCGGATCATCGCCCTCGGCGAGCACTACGCTCGGCATGAAATTGAACTCCGGCTTTGCCGGCTCAGGCGCCGGGGCCGGCGCCGGTTCAGGAGCCGGCGCCGGGGCCGCGACGGTCTCGACGAGAGCTTCCTGCAGCGCTTTTTCGTCGGAGGCCTGGATGTATTTGCCGCCGGTGTTTTCGGCGAGGCAGGCGATCTGCTTGCCCTCGTCCGCGGTCAGGCCGAAGCCGACGACATCGGCGGTGAAGTCGACGCCGCTTTCCTTCAGCTCCTTGCCGAGCGCGCAAGGATCGCCGCCGCAGGTCTCCAAACCGTCGGTGATCAGCACCACCGTCGCCTTGTCCTCGGTGTATTTCAGCGCCTCGGCGGCCTGCTTGACAGCGGCCGTGAGCGGCGTCTTGCCGAGGAATTTCATACTGTCGGCCGCCGACGAGATGGCGCTGGCGGAACCGGCTTGCGGCGGCACGATCAGCTCGATGTCGTCGCAGCTGCCTTTGGTGCGATGGCCATAGGCCATGAAGCCGATCTCGTCGTCGGCCGGAACCGACTGCAGCACCGTTCGCAGCGATTCACGCGCGATCTCCAGCTTCGGCTTGCCGTCGATCTGGGCCCACATCGAGCCCGAAGCGTCCAGAATGATGATGACCTTGTTGGCGGCAAAGCCGAAACTGGTCATCGACAAAAGCAGGAGCGCCGCAGCGACGCTCCGTATCAGTCCCGCCATGAATGTCTCCTGAGAGTAGCCCTCGCCTGCGTTGCGAAAGCTATTTGACGCGGCATTCGGAGACAAGTCCGATGGCCGGCGAAGTCACTCAATAAGTGGTGCGCCGCTCTTCCGATGGCGGACGGCCGAACTGCAGCCGGTAGCTCTGCGCGAAATAGGAATGCGAGGTGAAGCCGGTGGCGATCGCCACGTCGAGGATCGGCATGTTGGTCTGGCGCAGCAATTCGCGCGCGCGTTCGAGCCGCAGCCGCATATAGTAGCGGCCAGGCGTCACGCTCAAATGGCGCAGGAACAGGCGCTCGACCTGGCGCACCGACAGCCCCGCCGACTTGGCAAGCTGCACCGCCGACAGCGGCTCGTCGAGATGGTCGGCCATCAATTCGACGATGCGCCTGAGCTTTTCCGACTTTCCGGTGAGGTCGCGCTCCGGTCCGACGCGCTGGCGGTCGCCGGCCGAGCGGATGCGCTCGTGCTGGAACTGGTTGGCGACGCCGTTGGCGAGGTTGGAGCCGAAATCGCCGCGCACGATCTCCAGCATCAGGTCGATCGAGGTGGTGCCGCCGGCGCAGGTGTAGCGCTTGCGGTCGATCTCGAAGACATTGCCGGTGCAGTTGATGTCGGGGAAGCGCTCCATGAAGCCGGCGCGGTTCTCCCAATGGATCGTGCAGCGATAGCCATCGAGCTGTCCGGCCTCGGCCAAGAGATAGGAGCCGACCGAAAGCGCGCCCAGCGCGTTGCCGCGCCGGCCCCAGCTGCGCAGCGCCGCCAGCACCTTGCTCTTGCCGGGGAATTCGGTGGTGAGCCCGACCGAGACGAACAGGATGTCGACCGGCGGCATGTCGGCGACCGAATAGTCGATCTTCAGCGGCAGGCCGTTCGAGGCCATCACCGCGTCGCCATCGGCCGAAATCGTCGTCCAGCCATAGAAATCGCGGCCGAGCAGGCGGTTCGCCGAACGGAAGCAGTCGATAGCCGCCGCCAGCGAGAACATCGAGAATTTATCGACCAGCAGAAAACCGAACTGACGGCCGCCCTGAACGGGATCGTTCGTGATCGGCCGTTCAACGGGAGCAATCAGGTTCGGCAATGCAAAGGCTTTCTCAAAATCAGAAGGACGGCCGCTTCAGCCCGGCCGCGAGGTAGGCGGAAGCTACAGTGTTCGCCATCAGCATGGCAATGGTCATCGGCCCGACGCCACCGGGGACCGGGGTGATGGCGCCCGCGACCTTGGCCGCCTCGGCATAGGCGACGTCGCCGACCAGGCGGCTCTTGCCCTCGCCCTTTTCGGGCGCCGGGATGCGATTGATCCCGACGTCGATCACAGTGGCGCCGGGCTTCACCCAATCGCCCTTGACCATCTCCGGACGGCCGACGGCGGCGACCAGGATGTCGGCGGTGCGGGCCAGCGCCGGCAGGTCTTTGGTCCGGCTGTGGGCAATGGTGACCGTGCAGTTGGCGGCGAGCAGCAGATTGGCCATCGGCTTGCCGACGATGTTGGAGCGGCCGACGACGACGGCGTTGAGACCGGACAGGTCCTTGCCGCGCACACGCTCGATCAGAAGCATCGAGCCTGCCGGCGTGCAGGGCACGAAGGCCGTCTCGAGCTCGCCGGTGCCGAGCTTGCCGACATTGATGAAGTGGAAGCCGTCGACATCCTTTTCCGGCGCAATCGTCTGGATCACCTTGCCGGCGTCGATATGGCCGGGAAGCGGCAGCTGCACGAGGATGCCGTGGATCGACTTGTCGGCATTGAGGTCGCCGATGATCTTCAGCAATTGTTCCTCGGTGGAATCGGCCGGCAGCGTATGCTGGAGCGAATGGAAGCCGCATTCCTTGGCGGTGCGCGATTTCGAAGCGACATAGACCTGGCTTGCCGGGTCTTCACCGACGATCACCACGGCAAGGCCGGGCTTGGTGACTCCCTTGGCCGACAGCTCCGCGGTCAGAGCCTTGACCTTCGAAACCACGTCCTCGGCAACGCTCTTTCCATCAATCACTTCGGCCATCACCAACCCTCAGCTTCGCTTCGAGGCCGCATCGGTGCATGGCCCCATTTCCTCGATCGGCATTGTCGATCCACCAAAGCGAGACGCTTGCGGCCGAAATGCAGCGCGGCATTTTCACCAAAATTCGACAAGGCAATCCCGTCAAAGCGTCGTCGGATGCCGTAAACCCGAAACCGGCCGCTTTTATCGAACCACGAGTCGTTTAGAAACACGGGCGCCTTAGAAATAGCGGCGGCGCGTGCGGCTTTCGGTCAGCTCGCGCACAGCCTCGCGGAATTCGCGCAGGCTGGCGCGGATATCGTCGATCTCGCCCTGCTGGTCGGTGGGGGGCTGGCCGGCGGGGGGCTGGTCGGCCTCGCCGGCGGCCGGCGACCGCGGATCATAAGGTGCCGCCGATGCCGAATAACGATCCTCATAGGGATCGGTCCGGCCATGGTCCGGCCGGTACGAATAGGAATAGCCCTGCTCGTATGGCGGCCGGAAATTCTCCCGGGCCGATGGTTGAGCCCCAGAATAGCGCTCTTCCCGGCTGGGCGCGCGCCAGGCGCTTTCGGGCGGAACAGAGTCCATATCCACCGTTTCGGCCGGCTCGCGCCGCACGAAATAGCGAACCGCCGAAGCAAGCGAGCCGAAAAGCCCCGGACGGCCGGCATCGTTGGCCGGTTCCGGCGGTGGCGCGACGGGCTGGACTGGATCCGGCGCGGCTGCCGTCATCGCAGGCGGCACTGGAGGTGAGGCGGGCGGCGGTGTGTAGGACGCGGCTGCCGGCGGCGTGTAAGATTCGGCTGGAGGCGGCGTGAATGACGGAGCCGGCGGCGGCGTGACGAGCGGTGGCGGCGGCGGAGCGGCCCTGTTGGAACTGTTCTCCATCATTGGAGCGCGCTCATCGACTCTGCGGCGCGAGCGGTTATCGGCGGTCTCGCGCAGGCTCTCATAGACACCCCGCAGCCCGCCCAGGCCGATGCCGGCGAACAGGCCGGCGAACAGGCCGGCCAAGGCCATCACCGCTCGCGACGGTCCCTTCGCCTGCAGCGGCGCATAGGCGTCCGAGATGACGCTGATATTGGCGGTGTTGATGTCCTTCTGCTCGCCGGTTTCCTTGGCGCGCAGCAGGAACTGCTCGTAGACGGAGCGCTTGGCGGCGGCCTCGCGCTCAAGCTCGCGCAGCGAGACCAGATTGTTGTTGACGTCGCCGCTCTGCACCTTGGCCTGCGCCAGGCGCGACGACAGGTCCTGCTCGAGCTGGACGGAGCGCTTCAGGTCGACCTGCAGGGAGGATGCGATGCGCTGCAGCTCGGCGCTGATGCGCTCGCGCGCGCCGGCGAGTTGGGCGTTGAGCGCCTCGATCTCCGGATGGCGGGGCCCGAGCCTGACCTCGGCGCGATCGGCTTCCTGCTTCAGCGCCGCATATTGCGAGCGCAGCTCGCTCATCATGTTGGAGTTGATTTCCTCAGGCAAGGTGCCGCTAAGGACCGAATTGACGTTCAGCGAGCGAGCCGAGGCGGCGCGGGCATTGAGCTCGAGCGTGCGGGCGCGGGCGACGGAAAGCTGCTCGTTGAGCTTGAGCATCTGGTCGTCGCTGATCAGGTGGCCCTGCGCGTCGACGAGGTCATGCGTCGCCCTGAAATCCTCGACCTGGCGTTCGGCCGTCTCGACGCCCTTGCGCAATTCGCCGAGCCTGGCGGTGAGCTCGTCGTTGGCGCGGCCCGCCGTGCTGGACTGGATCTCGCTGGAGATCTGCCTGAAGGCCTTGACCATGGTGTTGGCGATCAGCGCGGATTTCTCCGCGTTCTGCGTGGTGGCGCTGACCGAGACCACGAAGGTCTTGCCGCCGCGCTCGACGTCGAGGCTGTCATACAGACTGCCGACCGCCAGCGCACGCTTGCGCGCTTCGTCGGCGGGGCTTGCATCCTGCCGCGACAGGATCGAGCGCAGCGTCGACATCAGACCGATGCCGCCCTTGCCCTGGCCGTTGAATTCGGGGTCGTTGGTAAGGTTGAGATCCGTGACGACCTTGTTGAGAACGGTGCCCGAAGTCAGGATGCGAACCTGGTTCTCGACGATGGCGAGGGTCGCATCCGAGGCGACCACGTTCTGCGTCAGGTCGCGATCGGTGAGCTTGAGGTCGCGCGGGTCGACAATGACGTCGGTCGTGGCCTCATACTTCTTCGGCGTCGACAAGGCGATGGCGACACCGAGCGCCGCGCCCAGGATGGTTGTCGACAGGATCAACGCCTTGGATCGCGTGATGCCGTGAACGACCTGCATCGGGTCGATCAGCGGTTTCCACTCCTCGGAATTGCCGCCGGCAGGCGGCCGGCCTGCATGGCGAGGTTCGGGAGCGGCCTGCGGCTGGCGGCCTTCCGCAGTGGCCCCGTAGCCCTGCCCGAACGAAGCGGGCCGATTTCTTCCAGCCCGGTCGTCCCCGGTTTCGGCCGGATCCGAATCCGGTTCCGCCTGATCGTGGTCAAACCCGCCGGTCTCGGCGGGACGCGGGTTCAACTTTTCTTCGCGCTCGGAACGCGCGGCGCGATGGCGCGCGGCTGCGTCCTCGCGCCAGGAAGAATTGGCCCGGTCGCCGATCGAGACCGTCTTGTCGTCGCCACGCATGGCTTGGCCGAGCGCGAGCAGAGAACGCTCGCGCCTCCAGTCATCACGGTTATCCCTGTCGACCATTGTCCTGGAACTTACTCTCTGGCGGCTTGGGCGCGCGGATCGGCCAATCGTTAAGCCACGCTAAACAGGCATAGGAAATAAACGGTTAATTTTGCGCCTCGGCGGGCACAGTTTTTCGCCTTGTTCACGCCATTTCAGCGCCACCGGGACGGGCGCCAGAACGCCGCGTTAAACTTTCCAGCCTATGTATCGCCCCCGACATGACCCAGGCCAGCGACATGCCGCAAAGGCGGAGCTTCGCGCGGATCGGCCACTTCGTGGCCACCCGCCGGAAACTGGTGTCCGATTATTTCTCGGCGATCAGCGGCGCCGGCGGCCGGCTGGTGTTTTCGCTCGCCTATTTCGTGGCTTTGGCCAACACGCTTTCGATCGCCGAGTTCGGCATGTTCGCGACCGCGTCGGCCGCCGGCATCATGCTGTCGCGCATCCTCGCCTTCGGATTCATTTCGGCGCTATACCGCACCGCCACCATCCGCCCCAACCTGATCGGCACATTCACGGCCGGTTTCCTGCTTCTCGGCGTCTTGTCGCTGCCGTTCCTCGCCGCCGCATCCTACATCGTCTACCTGATTTTCTTTTCCGGCACCGTGCCGCTGTCGGCTTTCGCCGCGGTCGTCTTCGCGGAGGCGCTTCTGTGGCGACCGGTCGAAGTGGCGCTGATCGTCAACAACGGGCTCGGCAAATTCGGGCGGGCGGCCGTGCTCGCCATCCTGGCGACGGCGCTCAGGGCAGTCGGCGCGATCCTGTTCATGCTTGGCGCGCAGCACAGCATCGGCGTCTGGTCGCTGTTCTACATCGGCGCCAATGCCGCCTCGCTCATCGTCGCCTTCGTCTTCTTCTATCCGCGCCAGCGGCTGAGGCTGCGCGCCGAGCTTTATTTCAGGCGGCTCGCCGATTCCATCTATGTCGCCGGATCCGAAGTGCTGTTCTACCTGCAGATGGAATTTGACAAGCTCCTGGTGCTGTCGATCGGCGGGCCGCATCTGGCCGGCATCTACGCCATCATCATGCGGCTGGTCGATCTCACCGCGATCCCGATCCGCACCTTCTCGATGATGCTGGTGCAGCGCATGATGCGGGCGCCGGAGCTTCTGTCGCGGCTAGCGGTCAAGAGCGGGATCGAGGGTGGCGTGTTCCTGGTCTCGACGCTGGCGCTGGTATCGCTCGGCATCGTGCTGCATTTCTTCCCGAACGCGCTCGGCAAGAATGTCGCCGAGGCAGCGCCGCTGGTGGCGCTGGCGGTCTGCGTGCCCGGCCTGCGCAACCTCGTCGAATACCAGGCCGAGCTTCTCTTCGCGCGCGGCCAGACGGCGGTGCGGGCGATCAATCTCGGCCTGCTCGCCGGCCTGAAAGGGGTGCTGCTGACCTATGTGCTGACAACGATCCCCGACACGGCCAATCTGGTGTTGTCGCTCAACATCGTCTTCCTGCTGCTCTATCTCGCCTCGATGCTGCTGACCTATTCGGCGATGCGCCGGCCGGCGAAAGCCATCTGATTTAGGTAGGCCGCCCTGATCTGAATCCTTCGCAGGCTAATCGAGCCCGATCAGGCGGCGGATGCGGCCGATATCGGTGCCGATGAAGGACTGCATGCCGATCGCCACCTGTTCCGGCGCCATGGTGTCGACGAAGCGGCGGAATTCCTCATCCGACAGCGGCCCGCCGTTCCAATGGACGCGGCAAAATTCCTCCGAACCATGGAAATGGCCGGCGCCTTCAAGCAGGTCGTCGACATAGCGGCCATAGATCATGCATTCGGAGAACTGGCGCGCCGAACCGACGACGCCGACCCAGTCGCGGCCATGCACCTTCTCGATGCGCTCGCACATCGCGTTGACCGTCTCGCGGCGCCAGGCGATCAGCGTCGAGATGTAATCGTGGCTCGATTGATTGGCAGAATCGATGCCGAGCGCGGCACCGGCATTGCGCGACCAGATGCGATGCTCGTCATGTCCATCGTTCGACAGCACGCCATCGCGCCGGAACAGCCGCACCTTGCCGTCGCGCCAGAAAGCGCCGGCGTCGAAGGGTTTCAGGAAGGCGACGTCGGAATCGCAGAAGACCAGCACGTCTTCCTTTGCCTGCCCGGCAATGGCGATACGGCGCAGCTGCTGCACATGCCAGCCGCGCAGCGGCTGCGTTTTGAAGCTCAGCCAGACGCGGCGGCGGAAACCGCTCAGCGGATCGTCGAACACGCGCAGCCAGCGCGGCAACAGGTCCCGCTCGTCGACGACGCTGCGACGGCTGCCTTCCAGCTGGCGAAACAGCGCGACGTCGCGATGCTCGGTGAGGATGTAATGATGCGCCACGCCGGTGACATGGCGGTCGATGGTTTCGCACAGAAGCCGGCAGCGCTCGAAATCGGGAGCGTAGCTCGCCGTGACGATCGCAGCCAGGGGCATGCGCGGCAGCGGTTCGATTGCGGTGGAGGTGCCCGGCACGAAGCGGCTGTTCACCGGCGCGCCTCCGCTGGCCCCGGCCCAAGCGACAGCTTCTGCCTGACGACGCGCCACAGGAACAGCGGATTGCCGACGATGTAGCGGCGCCACAGGCGGCCGGGCTCGATCCATAGGCGGAACAGCCATTCGAGCCGCAGCCGGCGCAGCCATAGCGGCGCGCGCGGCACAGAGCCGCTCATGAAATCGAGCAGCGCGCCGACCGCGACCGGCAGCGTGCAATGGCGGCTGTCGATGTGGCGTTCGATCCACAATTCCTGGCGCGGAACGCCCATCGCGACGAGGAGCACGTCGGGCCGCAGCCTGGCGATGCGCTCGAGGACCGCCGGCTCCTCGGCGGCAGAGAAGAAGCCGTCATGGATGACGACGAATTCGTGCTGCATGGCGAGCGTCGAAAGCTTCGCACACGCGGCTTCGGCATTGGCGCGCGTCGTGCCGAGCAGCGCCACCGTCAGCGGGTGCGACGAGGCCTGCAGGAAGGCCGGAATGAAATCGGTGCCGTTGAGGTTGCTGGGGAAAGGCGCGCCGTAAAGCAGCTTTGCCGCCATGTCGACGCCGACGCCGTCGGGGAGGATGAGGAAGCTTTCCAGCGCCTCGGCAAAGACGGGATCGGTGCAGGCAAGGTTGGCATTGTGGGCGTTGAGGAAGCTCACCTTGGTGAAGCGACGCTCGTCGATCAGCCTGGTGAGCAAGGCGATGGCCTCGTCCCAGCGTATGGCAAGCACGGGAATGCCCAAAATGGTCTTGAGCGTGTCGAAGCCGAAGGCGGCGCGCGCGGTGTGCATGTTCATGCGGCGACCTCCTGCCTGACGGCGCCGAGCTTCTCCAGGCCAAGCCCGATCGCGGCATCGAGCGCCTTGAGCTGGCGGCGATGGAAAGCGCTGCCGTCGACGTCGCGGACATTGGCCGCGGCCGCCTGGAGAGCAGCGGCGAAGGCAATCGGATCGTCGGTCACCACGCAATTGTCGGGACGATAGCCGATGCCGCGCAGCGAGCGGCTGGTGGCGACGGACGGCAGGCCGAGCTCGAAGGTCTCGATGGTCTTCAGCTGCACCCCGCTGCCTGCGGTGCTGATCAAGGGAATGACGGCGGCGCCACGCACGAAGGCCTGCGCGTCAGGAACCCTGCCGACGAAGGAAACGCCGGGATGCGGCGAGCTGACGCCGGCAGGCATGTGGCCCGCGATCCTGACGTGGAAATCCGGCTTCAGATGCGGCACGACCTTGCTCAGGAACCAATCGAGCCCGATGCGGTTCGGCTGCCAGGTCCAGGTGCCGATCAGCGCGGCGTCGCAATCGACATGGCGCTTCGCCTTGCTTGCGGGCTCCTGCGCGCGGGTCACCAGCGGCAGCACCGCCGAGCGTCTGTCGGAGGCGACGCCAAGTGCGGCGCGGTCTTCCTCGGCCAGCGTGAAGACAAAGCGCGCGGCGCCGCAGAGGCGCTCCTCCATGACCTTGAGGAGCCTGGCCTCGCGGCGGAACATCCAGCGCTGCAGCGCGCTGCCGGCCGCGGCGGCATTTTCCTCGGCCGAGCGATGCTCGACATTGTGCGCGACGAAGACGAATGGACGGTCGGCGAGAACCTTCTCAAAGGCACCGGCGAACTGCACCGAATTCAGGACATAGCCATCGAAGGGACCGGCGCGCTCGATGGCGGCGCGGACTTGCGCATCGGCAACGACGCGCAGCTTGACCGAGGAAAAGGTAAGGCCTGAGAGAACCGCCTTGCCCAGCCAGGCAAGCTTGCGCAGCGGCCAAGCGCTTTCGGTGCGGACCTCGACGGCGTCGAGCACGATGGTGTTCTGGGGATCGGACGGGGTCTTCCCTGGCCAGATGAAGCCTATCACCGTCACGCGCACGCCGGCCCGCCGCAGCGCGTCGATGATCGCGGCGTTGGCAATCTCGTAACCCGAGGCGAGAGCGCCATCAGGCACGATCGATGTGGCGAACAGCAGATGCATTTCACCTATCCTTGGCTGCAGCCGGTAGCAAAACGCGGTGAAGCCTTGATTAAATGGCACTGTCAAAGGCCGAAGACCCGACTTTTCCGACAGGCGGACGACAAGGTGATTAACGAAGCGTTATCACCGCGATGCTATCGAGGGCCCGGAACCCACGCTGCTGGAAACGGATGATCCCTTTGCCGTCCGACGCTTCTGTATCGATCGCGGGGCGGTCGCCGGGGCTTGCCGCCGAGACCGTCGAGGCGGTCGTGACGCTGCCGACCTTCAAGCGGCCGAAGCAGGTGCAGGAAACCCTGGCTTCGCTCAAGGCGCAGCGGACCGACAGGCGCTTCGCCATCATCGTCATGGAAAACGAGGCCGAGGCGTGCGAGGGCGCCAAGGCGGTATTGCCGCTGTTCGAAAGCGGCGAGATGCCAGGCCTGGTGATCATCGCGCATGAGCGCGGCAATTGCAGCGCCTACAATGCCGGCTGGCAGACGGCGATCCTGCAGTTTCCCAATTTCAAGCACCTTTTGGTCATCGACGATGACGAGATCGCAGAGCCAGACTGGCTGGAGCGCATGTGCAACGCCGCCGAGAGCCTCGGCGCCGACATCGTCGGCGGCCCGCAAGTGCCGGTTTTTGCCGATCCGAGCCACGCCAGATGGGCCGGGCATCCGGTCTTTGCACCACCCTATCGTGAAACGGGCCGCGTGCCGGCGCTTTATTCATCCGGCAACCTGCTGGTGGGGCGCAACGTGCTTCAGGCGATGGGACCGCCCTTCCTCGATCTGCGGTTCAATTTCATGGGCGGCGGCGATTCCGACTTCCTCAGTCGCTCCGCGCAGAAAGGCTTCGTGCTCGGCTGGTGCGCCGAGGCAAAGGTCAACGAGACCGTTCCGGCCCGGCGCGTCGAGGCCGACTGGATCCGCGCCCGCAGCCTGCGCAATGGCGTGATCTCTACGCTGGTCGAAAAGAAGAAGCGGGCCGGCACGCCGCTTGCCGGCCTCAAGGTTTTCCTGAAGAGTCTGGCGCTGCTTGCGGCCTCGCCGTTGCGCGGCGCCGTCCGGCTGGCGCGCACCGGCTCGCTGACGAGCGGCCTCTACCCGGTCTATGTCGCGCTCGGCCGGGTGCTTGCCGAATTCGGATATGCCAATGAGCAATACCGACAGCCTGAGAAGAATTGAGCGCGCCCCGCTCAGCGCCGCCTTCACCAGGGAAGGTCTGGCGACGGCTGTCGCCGCGCTGTTGTTCACCGTCATCATCGTCTCGTTCCGGCCCTTCCAGCCGGCAGGCGCGGAGCTGACCGGCGACGGCGGCGACATCGTCAACCAGCTCGGCTTCGGCTCGCTCGGCGCGGTCTCCATCTTCTCGCTGCTCGCCTTCGCCGATCCGCGCGTGGTGCGCTCGCTGGTCAGCCCGTCCTGGGCGCTGATGCTGGGCTTCTTCTTCCTGTCGGTGGTGCTCGCCACCGATCCGCCCGCGGCGATGCGCGCCGCCTCCTTCACCATGATCGGCATCATCACAATGGCGACGATCCTGGTGCTGCCGCGCGACGCCGACTCCTTCGCCAGGGTGGTGATCTTCACCGCCGTCGTGGTGATCGGCCTTTCCTATATCGGACTGATCGTCTTCCCGCATGAGGCGCTGCATACCGCCGACTCGCAGGAGCCCGAGCATGCCGGCCTGTGGCGCGGCGTCTTCACGCACAAGAACATCGCCGGTCCGGTGATGGCCTGTTTCAGCTTCGCCGGGCTCTATCTATTCCGACGCGGCCAGCGCTGGTGGGGTGCCGGCATCTTCTGCGCGGCGATGATCTTCATGCTGCACACCGGCTCCAAGACGACCGCCGGGCTGATCCCGTTCTCGATCATGATCGTGGTGCTGCCCAGCCTCATCGGCATGCGGCTGGGCACGCCGATCCTGTTCGCGCTGGCGATCGTGGCCACGGCCGTCGGCACGCTCGGCATCGTCTTCATCCCGCCGGTGAAGCATCTGGCGGCGATCTATTTCCCGAACCTGACCTATACGGGACGCACGACGCTTTGGGAGTTCGCCGGCGAGATGCTGGCGAAGAAGCCATGGACCGGCTACGGCTACGAAAGCTTCTGGGGGACGCCGCTGCTGCTCAACCAGGACCAGCCCTTCGACCGGCCCTGGGACATCCGCACCATCGTTCACGGTCACGACGGCTATCTCGACATCGCCGTGCTGATGGGCATCCCGGCGCTCTGCGTCGCCGTCTACACCTTCCTGATCGCCCCTTTGCGCGACTACATGCGCATCCCGGCGCGCAAGGAAAACATCTTCCTCGGCGATTTCTTCATGACGGTGGTGCTGTTCACGGCGCTGAACGGTTTCCTGGAGAGCTTCTTCTTCCACCGCGGCGATCCCGTCTGGCTGTTCTTCGTGCTGGGCGTGCTTGGCCTGAGACAAGTCTCGCTGCGACCGATCCCGGTTCGCTCTTCGAACTAATTGGTTATGCAATTCCGCCGCTGGACACTTTCCTGGAATTGCCTCGACCTGGCCGATCGATCTCCTGCCGACTGCCCTTTTCCGTTGCGCCGCAACCGTCTAAGGAGAGCCTTCTTACGGAGGTTTTCATGACGATCAGGCTGGTTCTCGCCGGTTGCGGCAATATGGGTTACGCCATGCTCTCGGGCTGGCTGAAATCCGCCAAGCTCGAGCCGCGAGCGGTGTTCGTGGTCGAGCCCAACGCGGAACTGCGCCGGCGCGCCGAACATCTCGGCTGCCACGCCGCGGCCGACGCTGCAGCTATCCCGGCCGACGCCGTGCCCGATCTTGTCGTCATCGCTGTAAAGCCGCAGGTGATCCGCGAGGTGACGGCGCGCTACAAGCGCTTCGGCGACGGCAGGACCAGCTTTCTCTCCATCGCCGCCGGCACGCCGGTCGCCACCTTCGAGGAAATTCTGGGCGAGCTCGCGCCGGTGATCCGCTGCATGCCGAACACCCCGGCGGCGATCGGCAAGGGCATGATGGTGGTGTTTTCCAACCCGCTGGTCTCGGACGACGTCCGCCGTTTCGTTGCCGAACTGCTTTCGGCGAGCGGCGTCGTGACGACGATCGACGACGAAGGCCTCATGGACGCCGTGACCGCCGTCTCCGGCTCCGGCCCGGCCTATATCTTCCACTTCATCGAGGCGCTGACGGTTGCGGCCGAGAAGGCCGGCCTGCCCGCCGCGACCGCCAAGCTGCTTGCCATGCAGACCGTCTTCGGCGCCGCCTCGCTTGCCGCCGAAGCAGACGAGGAGCCGGGCGTGCTGCGCCAGCAGGTGACCAGCCCCAACGGCACGACCGCCGCCGCGCTTGCCGTGCTGATGGGCGGCGACCGGCTGACGAAGCTCGTCACCGAAGCCGTGGAAGCGGCGCGGCTCAGGTCGATAGAGCTGGGCAAGTAGCACCCTAACCCGATCCGGGAAACAGCCCAGCCTGGCATGCGCCAAGCCGGCCAGGCCGGATCGACGATTGCTATACCGGCTAACCGGTTCCCCAAACAATCGGTGGGTTTCCCTTTGGCCCAAGGATTGCCGATTGACTTTGGCATAGGCCACCCAGATAAAACTTTCGTTCGCTGACAGAAGCAAATGTTCATTCGCTCGACTGAACATGCCGGCCTCGTCGGCGAGTGGGGAGTGCCTCGGCCGGGAGGGCCGAGGCGTCATTGAGTTGCGGGCGTCATTCATGCTTCGAGCCGAAGCCGATGCCCCTGGGGAGGTAGAATGGACACCATACTCGCAGGCTTAAAGGGAGCCATCGACACGCTCGGCGCGACAGTGCTCTTGCCGATCGTCATTTTCATCATCGCCGTGGTCCTTGGAGCCAAGGTCAGCAAGGCCTTCCGCGCCGCCATCACGATCGGCGTCGCGTTCATCGGCATCAATCTCGTGCTCGGCCTGATGTTCACCTCGATCGGCGACGTCGCCAAGGCCATTGTCACCAACACCGGCATCCATCGAGACATCATCGATGTCGGCTGGCCGTCCGCCGCCGCGATCGCTTTCGGTTCGTCGGTCGGCCTCTGGGTCATTCCGGTCGGCATCCTGGTCAACATCGTGCTTCTGCTCACGCGCATGACACGCACGCTCAATGTCGACGTCTGGAATTTCTGGCATTTCGCCTTCGTCGGCTCGCTGGTCGTCGCCGCCACCAACAATCTGGCATACGGCATCATCATTGCGGCGCTTGTCGCGGCGCTTGCGCTGCTCTTCGCCGACTGGTCGGCGCGCGCGGTGCAGCAGTTCTACGGCGTGCCCGGCATTTCCGTGCCGCATCTCGCCTCGGCGCAGATCCTGCCGATCGCCATCGTCCTCAACTGGATCATGGACCGTATCCCCGGGATCAACCGCATCAACATCAGCACCGAGACCATCGAGCGCCGCTTCGGCGTCTTCGGCGAGCCGGTGATACTCGGGCTCATCATCGGCCTGGTGCTCGGCCTGATCGCCTTCTACAACGCCGGCGATCTCGGCACCGTGCTGGCCAAGGTGCTCGGCACCGGCATGACCCTGGCGGCGGTGATGCTGCTTCTGCCGCGCATGGTAAAGATCCTGATGGAAGGCCTGCTCCCGGTTTCGGACGCCGCGCAGGAATTCGTGCGCAAGCGCGCCGGCGACCGCGAGTTGCTGGTCGGGCTCGACTCCGCCATTCTGATCGGCCATCCGGCGGCGATCTCGTCGTCGCTGATCCTGGTGCCGATCGCAATCATCCTGTCGATCATCCTGCCCGGCAACCGCGTCATCCTGTTCGCCGACCTCGCCGTCATTCCGTTCATCGTCGCGATGACCGCGCCACTGGTCAGGGGCAACGTCTTTCGCATGGTCGTCATCGGCACCGTGACGCTGGCCGTCGGCTTCTACGTCGCCAACGCGCTGGCGCCGCTGTTCACAAGTGCTGCCGTCGCGTCGGGCTTCAAGCTGCCGGCGGATGCGCTGCAGATCACCTCCGTGGTCGACGGGTTCCTCTGGGTTCCTTATGTGATCATCGAAGCGATCCAGGGGCTCGGTATCATCGGTATCGTCATCATCGCGGTGGTCATCGCGGCGCTGTTCCTGTTCTACCGCCGCAACCCGCTCGGCTGGGAACGCGCCGCCGGCGCCGAGGACGAGCCGGCCGAAGGCACTGCCTGAGCCGGTTTAGGTCGTGATGGCGTTTCGTTGAATCGCCGTCACGTCCAACTCTTTGTTGGAGCATGATCTTTCTCCGAAAACCGGTTCCCACTTTTCGGGATCATGCTCTAGCCTGAAACTGAAACGATCGTGCGCCCCGAAGCCTATACGGCGGGGCGCACGGTTCGCATCAAATGGAGTAGCCCTTGTCAAATGGCCTGATCCAGCTCCTGGACCCAGAGGCGGTCGTCCTCGGTTCCGACGCCTCGACCAATGAGGAGATCATCCGCATCCTGGCCTCCAGGCTGGAGGCGCTGGGCTACGTCAAGAGCAGCTACGCCGACGCCGTCGTGCGGCGCGAGATGACGATCCCGACAGGCCTGCCGCTGGAGCGCGCCGACAATGTCGCGGTTCCGCACACCGACCCCGAACATGTGCTGAAGCCGGGGGTGGCGATGGGCACGCTCAAGCGACCCGTCACCTTCGCCAATATGGAAGATCCCGACGAGAAGCTGCCGGTGGGCTTCGTGTTCCTGCTTGCCATCAATGACAAGGACAAGCAGATTGACACGCTGCAGACCGTCATGGCCACCATCCAGAATCCAGCGGCGCTGGATGGCTTGAGGACGGCCAGGACCTTCGATGACGTCCGCGCCATTCTCAGCTGACAAGAGGAAAGAACATGTCCAGACAGAAAACCATTCTTTTTGCCTGCGGCACGGGCGTCGCGACCTCGACGGCGGTCAATGCCGCGGTGACCGAGGCGATGAAGAAGCGCGGCCTCAGCTTTCACGCGCAGCAGGCCAAGGCCACGGAAGTGCCCGGACTGGCCGATAGCGTCGACTTTATCGTCGCCACCACGCCCATCTCGGCATCCGTGACCAAGCCGGTGATCAAAGGGCTCCCCTTCCTCACCGGCATCGGCAAGGACAAGGCGCTTGACGACATCGAGGCGGAACTGCGCAAATAGCAGCGGCTCAGCCCGACAGGGCTGGTGAAGCAACCTTCGCTCCGTAGAGCATGTCATCCTGCAGCCGGCGCAGGGCGTAGAGCCTCGTCGTCCGGTCCGGCGCAGCATTGTCCTCGGTCAACAACGCACCCTTCCTGACAGACTTCAGCACCTTGCCGCCTTCGAGCAGACCGACCGGCACGGCACGACTGGCGCGCGCATCGGCAATCGTCATGGTCCAGGAGCGGTAGCAGGTCTCGCCGATGGCATCGAAGGTCTCGCCCGCGGCGAGGTCGCGCTTGGCGACCGCGCAGACTTCCGCCACCGGCCTCGGCAGAGGCACCATGTCGGGCTTGCCGTGGAGCATGATGCGGGCGGCGGTAAGCGGCACCTCCAGCGAAGTCAGGTGAAAGGGCCGGAACAAGCCGTAATAGGGGCCGTGGCCGACATGGAGATCGTCCAAGCGCTCGACAATGCGCGGATGCATCGCCTCGACGATGACGAAGACGCCGGGCGCCACGCCCTTGCCGATCGTATAGTCGACGACGCCCTTCCTCGACAGGAGGCCGCCGTCCTCCCGTGGGATCAAAACCTTGGCCAGTTGATCGCGATCGGCCTTGGGGCCGTGCATGCCGGGGACATCCGGGACCAGGCCGGTGGCATTGGCGATGGCGCACATCTCGACCATGGTTTTCGAGCCATCGACGAACTCGACCAGCATGCGCGGGTTCATGTTGCGCCGCGCCGCCTCTTCCCGACAATCGTCCGGAACGGCGTCATGGTTGAGCGGATTGTTCTTGCCCTTGCCGGCCGCGACGATGCCTAGCCCAAGCGCCGAGGCGAACTCGATCAGTTCCATGCAGCTCGACGGCTCGTCGCCCGCGCCGACCGAATAGACGACACCCAACCGGTCGGCCTGATGCTTCAGGTAGCAGCCGATGGTCACGTCGGCCTCGACATTCATCATCACCAGATGCTTGCCATGCTGCATGGCCATCAGGTCGAAATCGGCAGCAACGCCGGGTTTGCCGGTGGCGTCGATGACGACGTCGATCAGCGGGTTGGTGACCAGCATCTCATTCGAGGTGATTGCGATCCTGCCGCTCTCGATCGCCCGGGTGACCCCGGAGCCGGTCTCGGTCTCGGCCGCCATCGCCTCGTCGCCATAAGCGATGCGGATCGCCTCGCGGGCGGTGTGCGGGCGCCGCGTGGAAATGGCCGCGATCGAAATGCCCGGCATCAGCATGCCCTGCGTCACCAGATCGGTACCCATCTCGCCGGACCCGATGACGCCGATGCGCACCGGCCTGCCCTCGGCGGCGCGCCGGGCAAGATCGCGGGCAAGCCCGGTCAAGGCGACATTGGTCATGCAAGAAAATCCACGGCTTTTTTGCTTCGGCCGGCAATACAGGGAACGATCCGCTTTTGCCAATCAAACCAGGCTGAAATGGCGATTTCTTGCGCATGCTTTGCAAGGCCGCAGCAGATTTTGGGGGAGCTTGTGCATGGCCGCCGCACGATTCGCCGTTTCTTTCCGGCCATTAACCATTGCAGCGCGCTTTGAACGGGAAAAGTCCGACGGCCGCCCCCGGTTTCTGTGCCATTTTTGCTACAGGTTTTGGCCCTAATGTCCGAAATCGTACTTTTAAGGGGTGTCTAATCCATTATATGCTCACAACCTCGAAAAATCTGATAGATACTGGCCGAAAGCTCCGGTGGCAGGCTTGGGCAAATAAGCGCCAATAAAAAAACAATGGCGCGGGGATAGTCGCGGGGTAGAAATGACCAGGACGGGTAAAATTACCGTCAGCTGGCGCGTTGCGCTTGCTGTCACGGTGTCGATGCTGGCTTGTGGTAGCGCCAGCGCACTCACACTCAAAGAAGCCGTTGCCGTCGCTGTGGAATCCAATCCGGAGATTGGACAGGCGATCGAAAACCGCGAAGCGATCGAATTCGAGCTGCGACAGGCCAAAGGCCTTTATCTTCCCAGCGTCGATCTGGAAGCATCGACCGGCGTTCGCCGCCTGGACAACGATACACGGCGAGCGCTCGACCAGGATCATGAAGCGCTTTATCCGAACGAGGCCGATCTCACGGTCTCGCAGACGCTTTATGACAGTGGCGCAAGGCGGGCCGAACTGAACCGCCAGGCCTCGCGGGTCGACGGCGCTTCCTTCAGGGTTCTGGAACGGTCCGAGTTCATCGGACTCGCAGTCGTCCAGGACTATCTGGAATACATGCTGCAGGCTTCGATCGTGGCCGAAGCCAAGAAGAACCTTGGCTTCCATCAGTCCATCCTCGGCGACATCAAGCAAGGCATCGCGGGCGGCGCGCTCAACGACGCCGACCGGCAGCAGGCCGAGGAACGCCTTTATGCCGCCAAGGCGCGGATGCAGGAAGCGACCGAAGAACTCGAGGCAGCCAAGATCCGCTTCTTCAAGAATGTCGGCAAGCCGCTGACCAACGCGTCGCGGCCGGCCGATGTCGCAGCCGCCCTGCCGCGGTCGCTGGACGATGCGATCGGGCTCGCCAGGCAGAACAATCCGCGCGTCCATATGGCCAACAGCGACATCGATGCCGCCGCTTCGCTGGTCGACGCGGCGCGGGCGAAATACGGCCCGACGATCACCGCCGAAGGCGTCGCCCGGGGCGGCTATGACATCGACGGCGACAATGGCGACGCGAGCGACCTGCAGGCCCGGGTGGTGCTGCGCTGGAACCTCTATCGCGGCGGCATCGACAAGGCCAACGAACAGGAACAGATCCGCCGCACCAGCGAGCAGCGGCTTGCGATGCACCAAGTGCTGCGCGAGATCGAGGAAGCCGTGCGCACCTCGTGGGACCGCCGCTTCCGCCAGGCGGAACTGGCAAAGACGCTGCGGCAGCAGGCAGCCACCAATGAAAAGCTGGTCGCCTCCTATCGCGAGCAGTTCAAGGTCGGGCAGCGCTCGCTGCTCGATGTGCTCGATGCACAGAACACGCGCTTCAACACCGCGACACTGGCCGACACGTCGTCCTACGCGTCGCTGTTTGCCCAGTACCGGCTGCTGGCCGCGACCGGCGAATTGCTGAAGACACTCAACATCCAGCCGGCCAAGCAGGCCGCGGCCTACGCCCGTGAGGAATTCGGTGTGCCGGCTACGGCCGATACCGAGACCTATGCGCGGACGCCGTCGGAGCAGAAGAACGATCTGCCGTTCGACATCCTCGCGCCGGTCAGGAAAAAGTAGCCGATGTAGCGTCGATCTTCGGTCCTTCGGGGCGGATCGTGAACCAGCAACCTAATATCCTGTCGCCCAAGGAGGCTTTCAAAGCCTGCTTCTGCGCTGTCGCTGCCTATCTCGGCAGGCCGAGCGCGGAAACCGTGCTGTTCGCCGGCGTGCCGATTTCGGAGACGCGCATCGAGCCCGACGAAATCCGCCACTTGGCCGAGCGCATCGGCCTGGAGGTCCAGGATTTCAGCCATCACGATTTCCTGCGTGGCCGCTTCGATCTTCCGGCCATCATCTTCCGCGTCAGCCAATTGCCGGTCGCCCTCCTGGCGGAAATGGAGGGCGGGCAATATCTGACGGCGCCGCAGGAAAACGGCCGCACCACGATCGCCAGGTCGGAACTCGCCGAAAGCTACATCAGCGGCGGCACATCCTTCTCGATCACCTATGCCAACCAGGCCGAGGAGATGACGGTCGGCACCGCGGCCCGGATCGAAAGGCGCCACTGGCTGACCGGCACCATGGGGTCGTTCTGGCGCACCTATTCAAAAGTGGTGCTGTCAGCGGTGTTCATCAACCTGCTGGCGATCGCCTCGCCGATCTTCACCATGAACGTCTACGACCGGATCCTGCCCAACAAGGCGATCTCGACGCTGTGGGTGCTGGCGCTCGGCATCGGCGCGGCGATCCTATTCGACCTGCTTCTGAAAACGGCCAGGGCGTCGCTGATCGACTATGCCGGCCGCAAGGCGGACCTGCGTATCTCCTATCTGCTGTTCGAGAAAGTGCTGAATTCCTCGCTTTCGGCGCGGCCCGGGTCGACGGGCGAATATGCAAACCGCGTCACCCAATACGAATTCGTGCGCGAGTTCTTCACCTCGAACACGGTCAGCGTCTTCATCGATACGATCTTCGTCTTCGTCTTCTTGGCTGTCATTTACGCCATCGGCGGCTGGCTGGTGATCATACCGGCGTTGGCCTTCGTCATCTCCGTCATCGTCGGGCTGATCACGCAGCGGCGAATCGGCAAGCGGGTCGCGGCCTCGATGAACGAGGCCTCGCAACGCCAGGCGCTGCTGGTCGAATCCATTTCGACGCTGGAAACGATCAAGTCGCTGCGCGCCGAAGCCTATCTGCTGCGCAAATGGGGCGAGCACTCGAAGAACGCGGCCAACACGTCGGAGAAGATCAAGGAGCTCTCGGCGGCGGCGGGCAACATCACCGGCGCCATTCAGCAATTCGTGACGGTCGCCCTGGTGGTTGGCGGCGCCTATGCGTTCTCGGAAGGCCATGTCTCGACAGGCGCCATCATCGGCACCGTCATGCTGGCCGGCCGCGCCGTGGCGCCGCTTGGCCAGATCGCCATCACGCTTGCCCGGTTCCGCCAGGCCATGCTGTCGCTCAGGATCATCAACACGATCATGTCGCAGCCAGAGGACCGCCCCGATACGGTCGGTTTCGTCAATCGGCCGATCCGCAGCGGGGCGCTGGTCTTCAAGAATGTCGGCTTTGCCTATCCGGGCACGGAAAACGAGGTTCTGAGCGGGCTCAACATCGCGGTCAGGCCCGGCGAGCGGGTCGGCATCATCGGCCGCATCGGTTCCGGCAAGACCACGATGGGCCGGCTGATCGGCCGGCTTTTCCTGCCGACGTCGGGGGAATTGCTGCTCGACGGCATCGACATCCGCCAATACCACCCCTCGGAGGTCCGCGCCGCGGTCGGCATCGTCGCTCAGGCCGGCGACCTGTTTTCGGGAACCATCAAGGAGAACCTCTTGATGGCGGCGCCGGAAGCCACCGACGAGGAGATCATCGATGCGGCGAAGGCCGCCGGCGTCGACGACTTCGTCTCGCGGCATCCGCGCGGCTACGACATGAATGTCGGCGAGCGGGGCACCAGTCTCTCGGGCGGACAAAGGCAGGCGGTGGCAATCGCGCGGCTGCTTTTGACCAAGCCGAAGATCGTCTTCCTCGACGAGCCATCGGGTTCGATGGACCTCGCTTCCGAACGGCAGTTGATCAAGCAGCTCAAGGTGGCGTTCGACCGCAGCACGACGCTGATCGTGTCGACCCATCGCTACAGCATGCTGGAACTTGCCGACCGCCTCATCGTCATCGACCAGGGCCGCGTCGTCGCCGACGGGCCGAAGGAACAAGTCATCCAGGCATTGCAGAAGGCAAATGCCTGACCGGAACGCATGGACATGCTAGCAAGGGAAGACCGGCCACCCCTATTCGCCTCGGCGTCCGTCTACATCGTCGGAGCGCTGTTCGTGTGTTTCACGGCCTGGGCGTCGTTCGCCGAGGTGGATGAGATCGCACGCGGCGACGGCAAGGTGATACCCGCTTCGAAGACGCAGATCATTCAGGCCAGCGAACCGGGCGTCGTGCAGGAGATCGCCGTCCAGATCGGCCAGACCGTCAAGAAGAACGACCTCATCATCCGTCTCGACAATTCGGGCAACACTTCGAGCCTTGGCGAAGAGAAGGCCAAGGCGCGAGCGCTGCAGGCGCGCATCGCCAGGCTGCAGTTCGAGCAGAGCGGCAGTGCCGAAGGGTCGTTTCCCTGCCCTGTGGAAATCCAGAAAGTCGCGCCGGAGATCTGCGACAACGAGCAGAAGCTGCTTGTCGCGCGCCGCGACAATTTCGAGGTCAAGCTGTCGGTTCTCAAATCGCGCCTCGACCAGCGCGAGAAGGAGCTGGACGAGGCCACCGCCAATGCCGACCGCCTGTCCAAGAGCCTTGCCGTCACCGACCAGGAAGCGGCGCTGGTCGAACCCATGGTCAAGAAAGGCCTGATGGCCAAGACCGAACAGATCCGCGTCGAGCGGGAACAGACCGACCTTCGCGGACAGCTGACCCTTGCGGGCGAGACCATCAAGAAGAGCCAGGGGGCTATCACCGAGGCGCAGCTTCAGGTGAACGAATTGGGCCTGCAATTGCAGCAGGAGGCGTTGAGCGACCTGACGCAGGCGCTCGCCGATCTTTCCGTGGTCGACGAAACCATCCGCGGCGCCACCGACAAGGTGGCGCGCACCGACATCCGCTCACCGGTCGACGGCATCGTCAACACGCTCGACGTCAACACGCTCGGCGCCTTCGTGCAGCCAGGCGCGGTCGTGGCCGGCATCGTGCCGACCTCCGAAACGCTGCTGGTCGAGGCCAGGGTTTCGCCGCGCGACGTCGCCTTCATCCAGCCGAACCAGGAGGCGCTGATCAAGGTCACGGCCTATGATTTCTCGATCTTCGGCGGCATCGAGGGCAAGGTCTCCAACATCACCGCCGACAGCCTCGTCGACCAGAAGACGGGCGAGCCCTACTACCAGGTGCGGGTCGCCACCGAGAAGTCGACGCTGACAAGGAACGGCAAGACCTATTCGATCATCCCCGGTATGATCTGCTCGGTCGACATCAAGACCGGACGCAAGACGATCCTCAACTATCTTTTGAAGCCCATCAACAAGGCGCGTCAGGAGGCAATGAGTGAGCGATAGCGCCATCCATCCGGACACCTCGCGCGAACGGCTGCTGCCGGCGCTCGCGGCCGAGGATTTCGGCCCGGAATTTCGCGTCGTGGCGCGCGGCGGCGTGCGTCGCGGCATCCGGCTGGAGCGCGCCTTCTGGGTGTCGCTGAAGCAGATGGCCGAAAGCCGAAAATGCACGATCGGCATGCTGGTCGAGGAGATCGCCGAACACCATCCCGACCAGGGCAATCTCACCTCGGCGATCCGCGTCGCCTGCATGCGCGGCCTCGCTGAGGAAAGCATGGAATTGCGCAAGCTTGCTTCGATCCGCACGATCAATGCAATCCTGATCGCCTGCCCCTCGCCCGCCTTCGCGCTGTCTTCTTCGAAGAAGATCCTGGCCTTCAACACGCCGTTCCAGCAACTGGTCAGGCGTCAGTTGCCGAGCGCGCCGGGCGAGGATGGGCGCCAGGACCTGAAGCTGGCGCTCGACCTCAACGTTCCCGACATCTTCGCCCGCCTCGACGCCAATGGCGAAACGCCGGTCACCAGCGGCTTCGTCATCGGCGCGGGCGAGCGCCGCTATCGCGGCCAGCTCAGCGCCGTGCGCGCGCCTGTCACCGAGCCGGAACTGCTGATGGCTTTCGTCTACAACGGGTAGGACAATTCCAGGAACAAAGGCGTGTCGCGGCTTCCCTGGCGGGATCGAGCGGTTCCGCGTCCTGGTGGAACGTCAACCGCTACAGTCTACTGTCTCAGGCTCGAAGCCGCCGATGGTTCCGGCGATCCTTCGCCCGGAGCGACCGTCGCGAAGCCGCCGGCGATGCCGGCGATCCGCGCGCCGGACTTCGACCCATGGATCCAGGCGCGATCCGTGCTGAACGAATAGAGCGGAACATAATCGGGCAGCTCGCTGTCACGCAGAACGGCGTTGCCGAGGCTGTCGAGGATGAAGGCGCCGCTTCCCGTGCTTACCGACAGGACGGCGTGGAAGAACTTGCGGCGGCGATCCTGGAGCACCACGAGCGACATGCTCTGCGCCGGGATCCCGGCCCTGAGCAGCGCCGCCATCTTGAGTATGGCGAAATCCTCGCAATCGCCGGCGCGATGTTCGAGGATTTCCGAAGGCTTCGCCCAATAGTCGAGCTTGCCGTAGACGACGCTGTCCTTGCGATAGGCGATCAGGCGGTTGATGCTGCTGTTGACGAAAGCGAGCTTCTCGCGAAAGCCCTTGTCGGCGGCAATGTTGATGATCTCGGCGAAAGCCGGGCTCTCGCGGTCACAGACGCTGCCGGCGGTGCAATCGACGATGGCCCTGTAGACGGGAGTCCAGCGCGCCGCGACCGGAAAGTTGCGCATCGACAAAGCGACGGAGCCGAAGACGCCGGGGATGATCGCGGCGGTCTGGATCGGGTCGATGCCGGGATCAGCCTCGGCGCTCGAGCGCGCTTCAACCGCGTAAGCCGCTGCCGGCGCGTAGCCTGCCGAAACCTCCGCGATCCGGTAAGCGGTGGCCGCCCGCCAAGGCAGCGGCCGGGCCAGCGAAACACCGCCGAGGCTCGCCGACGCAAGCACCTTTTGCTGGACCGGATCCGGGCCCGGATTCGCGTCGGCCGACGATGGATTTGCCAAACCGGCAAGGCCGATCGCCAGCAAGAGAACCTTGATCCCCGTCGGGGCTGCTTTTTGTATTTTCATAACGCCCACCTTTGACTGTGGACGCTACCAATCTTGTCTCAAATTATCGGAAAGGAAGGTAGGTAAATTTCCGCGAATCACTCTATTCTGTTTTGCGTCAAATTTTATTCAAATTTATACTTTCATTTACCAAGGCGGAGGCGCGCGGCGCGGTCAATCCCGCCTTCCTTAAGATGATGCATATCCAGATATATCATCGCGATTTACCAAGTGTAAAAAATGCGATTCTCTACATATTCGAGTATATGAAATAGATTGAATGTCTGTTGCAAAGTCCAGGCCTGACATGTCTCTTTCCGGGAAATGCCGGAGGGGCTTTAGCTATGACAACCAATATCGAATTCGACGCCGTTTCAAATTCCTGGGACGAGCACACGAGTGCTGGTGAAAATCATATTTCCACGGGTGTCCAGGTCGCGCAGGCGACCACCGGCCAGGCTGCAAGCGAGCCGGTGCCGGTCGATGTCGGCAGCGGCGCGCCGGCGCAGGGCACGGCCAATACGCCAGCCGCGAACCAGCCGGCAGCCGATGCGAAGGCCCCTGCTTCCAACGCTCCCGCAACGGCGGCAAATGCAGCGGCAGGGAGTACCCCGCATGAATATCACGTCGAGGCCGGCAATGTCGTAAAGCTTCCGGCCAGCGTGTCGATCGACAACATCAAAGTCGACGGACATGATCTCGTCCTCACGCAGCCCAACGGATCCCAGATCGTCATCAAGGACGCCGCACTGAATGTGCCGACCTTCATCCTCGGCGACGTCGAGGTGCCGCGCGTGGCCCTGATCGCCGCGCTCGAGGCAAGCCATGTCGATGTCGCCTTCGGCGCCGACGGCTCGATCTCGGCTGGCGGCAACGGCTCGCCGGGCAGCGCGGGCGGAAATTTCGAACATCCCGCAGGTGGGATCGGCGACGGCTTCGGCCTGACGTCGCTGCTGCCGCCGACGGACCTGGCGTTCGGCCAGCCGGAGCACCGCGAGCTGTTCCCGGGATTGCTGCCGGACTCGACACCGACGATCCTCGACCTGACGCCATCGACCAGCGGCGGCGACACCACCGTCAACGAGAAGGGGCTGCCGGCAAGCTCAGGATCGGAAGGCTCGGGCGAGGCGCAGGATCCCGCCGCCAACACCGACCAGTCCGAGATC
>NZ_VFTJ01000034.1:0-33013 GCF_006439595.1 Mesorhizobium sp. B3-1-9 | reverse complement strand
GGCCAAAAGTGTTACCCATGTCTCCGGTATAAACCGTAACCCATGTGTCCGGAACGGACCGAAGAAGGGATGGTGCCCAGAGGCGGAAAAGGCAGAGCGCTGGAAAAACCGAACAGAATCAATGGTCAAGCCGACCCATTTGGCGCGTCCTGTGTAACACCGATGTGGTGTAAAGTCGAGCCGCAACGAACTTATGTATAAATTCCGTAGAACGAGTTCGCTTTCGGTTCCAGGCTCGAAAGGCAAAGCCAATTGTCTGCGCGGCTGGCTAAGCTAGACATACCAAGACCTGTACCTTGCTTGGGAGCGTTATCTAGTCACTTGACTGTTCGTCTCGTCTGGTGCAGGGTGCAAACACGGAGCCGCCACGGGCAGCTTGCGTAGATCCTGACAGATACCGAGAACGTCATTGGCGAACCCCTATCGGCTCGCTTGGTGGCTGTTGCTCGGCAACTACGAAACTTCACCAGCGGTGAGGTCAGGGATGCTGCGCGAGGTTTTCATTGAAACAGCAATCACATCCTGGCCCACCACTAACAGGGACTGAGAGGATGTCGATAGTGCAGAACCGTATCAAAACTCCGAATGTGGCGGAAATCGCATTGGAGGTCTTCTTCATCGGAACGGATGTGGAGGACATCGGATGATAATCCCCTTTCCAATAAAAAAGGAACTGCCAAAAAACGGACTAGATTTAATTGAGACAGAATCTCGCCTCATGAGGCTCTTGTTAGACCGCCTGCTAAAGTCGCAGCCAGACGTGTTCATTTTCGAGTCAGCCTTCAGCGACGTTGCACGAATGATGTCCGACGTTAAGTCAGGAAAACCGTATAGACCTCCGTTCGAGTCAAGCATTATGCTTGTGCGTTCCATGTGTTGCGAAGACGGCGATTTGGTTCGTTGCGGGCGACGTCTCCTCGACTTTTACGGGATGGTGCATCACGTTTCTGATCTCAGCAAACGCCCCCTACCAGTGGTCAAGTTGGTACAGATCGCAACTATCGCGTTGGGAGTCGAAAATGGCCTCACGTTCACGAGAATTATCGAGGAGTCGGGCGAGCCAACAGAGGTCATGCTCATCACCAGTGAAGCGGCGTTTGAAGCAAAGTATAGCGCTTCGGTCCGGGTGATTGTTCACGCTCCGCTTTCGACGAAGCGCGGCCGTAAACGGCATTTGAGCAGCGCGCGGTAGGTTCGGAAAACGTTCGCGACAGGTGCCGGGTACACTCCGGCACCTATCAATAAAGAGCTCCTATAACCACTGCCAAACTGCACCAGCGCGTCTGCGGCCAACCATTCTAACGCGGCGCAGCGCCAACAGCTCTGCGAGTCGGAAAAGCAACCTGTGGTTGACTTAGGCATAAATTCCTGATACCTTGATTGCGGCGAGCTGCGTTGGTTGATGCGGCTAGGCCAGTACTTAACAGGAGCTTGAAAATGCCTTTGACAGACCGACCCGGCGCCTTGTGTCGGCAGCCAGCACAGCACATCAAAGGGGGCCTTCCGGTCCCCTTCTTCTTTTTTGGAGGCAGGCCATGAACGTCGCCTCTGAAACCACACCCTCGCTGATCGTCTTCGGAAGGGACGAGACCCGCAAGCCACATGCGTCCAAATTTCTATTGGCTGACGTTGAAGCGGCCGAGGGCGCAGCGAAGCTGATGGGAATGCACTCGCACCGGATCGAACCCGGAGCAGCTGCCGACATCGTCATGCGGCTGCCTCTGGGCAAGCTGTTCGACAGCGGCAAGGCGTTTGTGCCGTTCGTCAGGGGCGAGGTCTATACCCGAATTGCAGCCCTAGCAGGCGTAGCTGACGAGCCGCTAGCAGGCGTCGCTGACGAGCCGCGCCGAGCCTCGACCGGCACCGATGACCCTGAAACCGCCGAAAACGCTTCAGCGGGCTCGCCTGAGGCCGTGGCGGGCCATGGCAATGGCGGCCAACCGGCCGGTTCGGGCGATGGTGGCGGCGACGGCGGTTCACCTGACCCGTGGGGCAAGCTCGCGGTCGGCGACATCGTGCTCGCGTCGGAAGGCCCCGACGAGGGTTATTTTGAGGCCCGCATCATGAAGGCCAAGGCGAAGGGGATCTTCACCCTGAAGTTCCGCGATTACCCGGACTCCCCGTCGATCGATCGCAGCTACTACCAACTCGGCCTGATCCACCCCCGCCAACTGGCGAAGAAGTAACTCGCCCTTGCAACGGGCTGGGCTCGTCCTGGCCCGTCACCCTTCAAGCAATCCAGCCAAGGAAGCACACATGACCTGCTCACAAGAGCGCGTCGATCGAGCCAGTGCGGCCGATCGGAGGACGCGCATTCGAACCCTCAACGACCAACTGCGGCAGACCGGCGTCGGCGGCCGCATGGTAATGACCGCCGGTGTCGCCGCCCTTCCTCCAACTGACATCGCTGCCATCCTGCTGGCCGTCGCCAATTTCGACGGCTTCGACCAGGACAACGACCCATGGGGCGAGCACGACTGTGCCCTTCTGCACGTGGGTGAACGGCAGCTGTTCTGGAAAATAGACTACTACGACCGGTCTCTCACCAACGTTTCACCGGACCCGGCCGATCCTGCCGTCACCATTCGCGTCATGACGGTCATGCTGCCGGAGGAATACTGATGCAGGGAAGCGCGCTTTTCCCGACATCATTTGCCTGCCTTCCGACCCGCCCTCAGAGATTTTGGGCTGTCGCTGCCGTCAGGCGGAATGAGCAGAAACTCGGCCACGTCCACTGCCAACGCGGAAGCCAAGCGATCAAGCAAATCGACGGTTGGATTGAATTTGTGGGTTTCTATCTCGCTGATAGTTCCCCGATCAACCTCGGCGTCGAGAGCAAGGGTTTCCTGACTTATCCGCTTCGCGGTTCGAATGCGTCGAAGATTCCATGCGATGCGGCTGCGTCCATCCATGGGGAAGACGCGACCAACTTGCAGGCCACTAATCTATCGGATATAGCCGACACATTCGGCAATTCTACTGTTCGCCGCGAGGGCGCGTCGAAAGAAATGTCGGGGGAAGCAGTACCTCTGCTGGAGGTGACTGTTGGGGCGAATATCGGTTCTGGGGGTGGGAAATGAAAATCGCAGTCGGGATAATTGGAATTCTGCTCGGCTTGGTGTCGATGCTGCAGTCCTGTGCAGTGGCGACCGGTGGAAGCCTCACATCGAACCACGACCTCGCCGGAGCCGGGTCGGTAGGTTTGTTGGTGGGCTTACTGTTTTTCATTGGCGGTGCTTTTGCGTTCGGCCTGCCACTCGTCTCGGCCATCATATTCGTCGTCGGCAGCCTGTTCGCGTTTATCGCCGCCAGCAGCTTCACCGACATGAAGATTTGGGCGTTCGCCGACCTGATCCTGGCCGCCATGGCGTTCTTCGCATGGCGAAGCGCGCGGGGAGCCCGGCTCAAAACATCAGGTGAGGTTTCGAAGTGACCGCCCGGACTTGTAAACAGGGCAGGCATCCATGGCGCTCAGCCGGTATCAATGCTCCTATCAGTCGCCTTGCGATCTGGCTGGCTTGGGGGTTGGTCTTCCAGATCGCCCCTGCCGATGCCGAAGAAGCGCCAGCAGTCGCAGCTAAGCCCACATGCGACGAACTGGTCCAAGGCGGCAACTATTTTCATGGAGAAGCACTTGAGGATTTAGGCGTTGCCCAGATTGACGCTCTGCTGGAGGTAGCAAGAGCGTGCAACCCTGAATCATCAACGCTTGTAAACTCCGGCGATCTTTTAGGCCTTGCGAACTATGGCGTTTCTCTGCGAGCGCTTGTGAGCAACCTTGAGGACGCGCGAAAACAGGCGTCAAGGCGTGAGCAGGAGCAAGCCAAGACGGAAGCTGGGAAGAAAGCCCTCATCAAGTTGGCAGAACGGGCTCGAATGCTGCCGCCTAATTATTCATCGGAGGCGGCTTTGCACGAGATAAAAGCCGAGATGTTCAGGATTCGGAACGAAACTGCCGAGGTGTGGGAGTCCGATGAATGGAGGGAGTTGGACAACACTATTGACCAAAAGGCTGACGCTATCCGAACGGCAGACGCGCAACCGGCAAACCCGTCGTCAAATCCACCGGCGCTCCAAAATTTCGCCAACCAGAGTTCCGCAGACACCCGCATATCGGAAATGACTTGCTCAGTGAGAGGCACCGCCATTCTTGGGGTGCCTAACATGGGATCAGAGGACCCCGAAAACGAGGTGGAAGTCGGACTTACCTCCGCCGGGGATTTCATTGTCCAAGGCAAACAGATTGCTGCGGTCGATGTCGTTCGGAATGGCGGGACAATCACCTTTTCGATGATCTCGGTGGAAGACTATTTGCTCGCCGGTTCCAAGGACGCAACCGGCGCTCCAATGGGTCTCAGCGAGGACGAGAACATGCAATTCCAAGCGATGCAAAAAATGTTCATCGGCGGAGCTTTGAATGGCCGCAAAAGGTTTGCGATCTACGACGTCGCCAACAGCCGCTTGAGTTTCGCAGACGCCGATCGGGAGCAATTCAAGAACGTCACCGCAGCGAACTGTATGGCCAACTGAGGCTTCGGAGTGTCGCCTGTGTAGGCGTTGCGGATTCGGTACTGTTGCCGTTGCGGCTCGCGAGGCGTCGCTAATGTGATCTGCGGCTTGTTCCAACTCTTTCACGAACTGGTGGCGAGACATCGACGTAGCTTCCTTTTGATGGCGCTATTTGCGCAACTCCTGACCGAGCGCGTTGAGAGCTTTGGTTATGACATCCACCGCCTGCAGGTTGACCGCAATTTCGATGTCTTCCCCCAATGTTTCCAAGGTCAGCACCCTACCTTTTCTTGACCATCGCTGATCATGCCGATTGAGACGCCCGTCGGCATATGACGCGGTTTCTTGAGCATGTGCTTTCTCCTTCAAATACGTGCCGTGAAAGTCACGTAAGCCGCTTCTGGATAGCTCCTGACAGGGCGTCAAGCGGCTGTTGAAGTTGCCCGTTGAGCACATCATCTCCTTCAGCGCCTTCACCGCATCGCCCTTGTGGAGGGCAATGAACTTATCCGCCGCGGTTTGAAGGGTGGCCTCTTGGCGGCTTCGCCGGTCACTTAGCAGGTCATCGGGGGACTTAGAATCTGATCAGACCATTGTGCTGGAGGACATACAAAAGGATCAACGCCACCCCGACCCCACATATCCATAAGATGGCTTTGTTCATTTCGAATATCCGGTCAGATGCCATGCCAGATATAGCCAATCCGTCAGCCATAGTGAAGCTTCGGCTTGGTTTCGGTGCCGGTAAATTGAACGTCGATCCTGTCGTTCTTCCGCCAGCGCATAACGCACCGGTAAGCGATCCCGTCGACCGGGACGTAGAGTAGAAATTCTGCCGGAACCCTAGTTTCAACCGGCACTTTCAATTCTGCTCCAGCCGCGTGTTGATTGCGCATCGTGCACGTGGTTTCCGAGTTCGTAATGCTGGTGATGACGTTCGCGCCCTTGAGAACACGCTGCGATGTTTGCTACGGTGTTCCTTGTTCGGCAACGCAGATCCTCCAGGCTCAATCAAGGCGCCGATCGACCCTCGAGGCATCACCGCGTCGAGTGAATATGTTTGCGCCCCGCCGGATCCGGTCTGTGGAGCAGAACCCGGTTCCGGCCCGTTTGCTTGGCCAGATAGAGTGCGGCGTCGGCTTGACGCTGTAGCTGCTCCGATGAAATGGCCTCGTCAGCAGTCTGAACTGCAACGCCAATGCTGAGGGTGACGCTGCGCGAGACGCGGGATCCGGGGCTACGCAAAGCGGCGGCCTCAATGCTCATACGAATTCGCTCAGCCACAGAGACAGCCTCTTCCTCTGTCACTCCGGGCAGGAGCACGAGGAACTCTTCGCCACCGTAGCGCGCCAAGTGATCGCGATCGCGCCTGATGTTTTCCTGGATAATTCTGGCGACCTTCACCAGACAGCGATCGCCCTCGGCGTGGCCTAGATGATCGTTCAGCTTTTTGAAGTGATCAATGTCGCACATCAGCATCGCGGCACCGTCGAGGCAACGTTTGTCATTTCCCCACAGGCGGTCAAGCGTTTCAGTCATCCAGCGCCGGTTGGCGACGCCCGTGAGCGGATCGGTCTTCGCCAACAATTCCAGCCGATCGTTCGCTTTAGCCAATTCGGCGACCCTGCGCCGGTCGCGCAATTCAAACAGGAAAGTCTTCTGAGCGAGAATTGTCATGATGCGCCGTGCTGCGACCGTCGCGAAGATACCGCTGGCGAAGAACAGCGTTCCAGCGACGGCGCTCCCATGCTCGATGGCCGGGTTCTGCACCTGAAACACGAGGTACAATCCGAGCGCCTCCGCGGCAATCGTGACCGTCCAGGCCAGCGGGATACCGAAGATAATGATGGCTGTAATGGCCACGAACAGCATGACGTTCAATTGCCGTTCATAGAACTCGCCGCCAGCGCCTACGCCGACCAAGGCTACCGACAACAAAATCAGGAACATACCTACAATCAGCGAAGTCGCTTCGAGCCAGGAGGGGCGCGGTTTTCGCCATGCGAGAACTACTGCGATGACGACAGGCGGGATGATAGCTCCAGGCAGGAGCATGGACTGTGCGATTGCGCGTGGGAGCATCAGCATGTTGAGCGCCAGCGTCAGCACATCCAATACGGCCACCCAGATCATCCAGGCGCGGATGATCTTCGAAGTTTGCGACCAGACTCGTGCGCGAAACAGACGCTTAATTTCACCTTTAAGGCGGATATCTCGCGTCCGGCGTGCCAGCAGCCGGTCAACTTCGGCAGTTAAGGCAGGGTCATCCTGCACATCGAGGTGCATGAGATCTGACACGGTCGATAGGCCTACGCTTTCTCCTGATCATCCGTTCGAACCCATCCGGGGTTCCGCAAAGCGCGAGTCTGTCAAACTATCCTGAAGATTTCATTTCTAGGCATGTGTATTCCAAGAGCCTAGGTCTGCGGCCATGGGGAAGCCTTTTCAGCTATGGCATCATCGGCGGCGAACGTCATGGTGGAATCCGTTCTATCGGGCTCGCCTTCCGATTTCTCTGGCGCTCCTTTGCGCAGCGTCCCTCGCACACGTCGTGACAGACACCCAGCACCTGCTTCCAAGTGTCCATTATCCCGGCACCTCATCGACCACCATCGCCGTGCGCAAGGTGGGTTGTGACATCAAGGGGAACATCAGTGATCGCGGCGAGCACATCTATCATGTTCCCGGTCAAGAAGTTACTCGGCGACACGCATCAACCCTGCCCGAGGCGAAAGATGGTTCTGCTCCGAATGGGAAGCGTGGTGGGCTGGGTGGCGAAAAGCGAAGGTATGACTTTGCGGACTTCACTTTCACCTCTCGGTGGCGATTGTCTGCGCGATACTCCTTTTGTCTGCATGGCCCTAAGTGTGGTGATGGAACCGTTAATTAAGCAGTCGCTTATATATGAATGTCGCTTCATTGGTTTTCGCCGCCGGTCTCCGTGACGACCAGCCGCCCCGGCGTCACGTACCAGTGCAACAACGTCGAGGGGGCCGCTGAGCAGCTGCTGCAATGGACCAAGCGTGGCCCTCGGTGGCACAGCGCGGTGCAGCTCTGCATGGATGCCATGATCGATCAGGTGAAAGCAGACGTGGTCCGCAGGGCGTTCATCGAGGCTGCCAAGGAAGAGGGGAAACTACTGCCTCCCTGACACCCCAATGACGGCTCTATTCCATGTCCGGCGTAACCGATGTGCCAATCACACCCTGGCGAGAGAGTTCCGTATTCGGTCCTATAGGTCGGAAGCGGCCCCAATGCAAAACGTATTCTTTAAAAGTCAAGGTTTTGCAAACGGAAGCTGGAAGGGTTGATGCCGAACGTTCTTTTGAACGCGATACTGAAAGCTGTGTCAGAGCTGTAGCCAACTGAATATGCGACATCCACGATAGAATGACGTTCCCGTTTCAAAGATGCGGCAGCCACCATCATACGCCAATGCGTCAGATAGTCGAGCGGCGCTCTCCCGACACGTTCCTTGAACTTCAGCGAGAAGGCCGTCCGCGACATTCCCACCGCTTGCGCAAGAAGATCGACAGTCCAGCGTCGGCTTACATCGCCATGCATCAACGATAGAGACGCTGCGATCTTGGGGTCTGTCATGGCCGCGAGCCATCCTTGAACAAAGTCTCCCTTGGATATGTAAGCACGGATAATGTGGACCAGAACGAGGTTGGCAAGGCTGGACGCCGCGATGAAAGTCCCAGGAGCACCGTGTCCGTTGCTTTCGAAACTTAACAATGGCAGCAACGCTTCAAGCTGTTCACTCCCAAGACTTCCCTTCGCGATATGAACAATCGGCGGCAGAAAGCTCAACAAACCTGCCACTCGATCATCTGCAAAAGAGAACCTTCCCGCCGCTGCTATCGTGAGTTCACCAGCATTCCCAAAGCGAACGATACCGTCTGAACCGATGTGTTCATTGAAAATTGAAGCTCCATCCATAGGCTGAAGGCTGGGATCGGACGCAACGCAGTAAGACTTACCATTGGTCAAAAGGTAAAAGTCCCCGGCCTCCAGCCGAATGGGCTTTCCTTCATCGACCCAGACCCACCGACTTCCTTCGATGACGGTGCCAAACTTCATGTGCCGATAGGTGGGATAACGGATCGCGTGCGGCCCCCGCGTTTCCAGGCGAGACGACAGGACGCTATCGATCCGCAGAAGCCTTAGAATATCAGATAAAGGGTCCAAATCTGAACGCTCGAAAAGATTATATGGGGTTTAGCTTATAGCGGAGGTCGTTACGGGAGGCCATACCCTACCATGGAAACAATGGGAGTATTAAGATGCTTTACGCTAAACTTGGTAATACGGGTGTCTTCGTGTCACGCTTCTGCTTAGGCGCTATGACGTTTGGTGGGGCAGACAACCCAGCAGGCAACGCCATCGGTAGACTGGGACAATCAGAGACGGACGCTCTCGTCGGCCAAGCCCTCGACGCAGGAGTTAACTTCGTTGACACCGCAGACGTATATGGCGGCGGAGGCTCGGAAACACTACTTGGCCAGGCATTGAAGCATCGACGTCACGATGTGGTTCTCGCCACCAAATTTAGCGGGCGTGCAGGCCAAGGGCCCAATCAAGTTGGCCAATCTCGGCTCCATCTGATGAATTCGCTGGAGCAGAGCCTGACTCGGCTTCAGACCGATCATATCGACCTCTATCAGATACACAATTTTGATCCATTCACACCAGCAGAAGAAACGTTGAGAGCGCTGGATGATGCGGTGCGCCAAGGAAAGGTGCGCTACATCGGCTGCTCAAATTTGGCCGCTTGGCAATTGATGAAGGCGCTCGACCTATCGAACCGGGATAAACTCGCGTCTTTCGTTTCGTTACAGTCCTTCTACTCCCTGGCGGGTCGCGATATCGAGGATGAACTCGTCCCCGCAATCACCGACTCGAATGTGGGATTGCTGTGCTGGAGCCCGCTTGCTGGCGGGCTATTGTCTGGTAAATTTGATCGCCAAGGCGCTATGGACCCTTCTTCGCGCCGAGCCAAGATTCAGTTTCCTCCGGTCGATGACACTAAGGTGTTCGACATCATTGATGTTCTCAAACGTGTTGCCGAGAAACACGAAGCAAGCGCCGCTCAAATTGCTTTGGCATGGCTGCTTGCACGCCCATTTGTCACCAGCGTCATAGTTGGCATAAGACAACCGGAACAGTTGGCAGATAATCTCAAGGCCTTCCATATCGCATTAACGGACGATGACCTGAAGCATCTTGACGAAGTGAGCCGCTCCCCCGCCCGCTATCCCGGTTGGATTCAAAGCTACAATGCCAAAGGACGCGTACCTCAGGGTTACGAGTTTGAAGGAGCAACTTGGTCGCTAGGTGAGCGTCCGAGCTAGTGCTTCTCTGCAAGAGACGCACCCCGTGAGATACTGAGACTTTAAGAGGGTGAAGTAGTTGAGGGCTACGGCGGCTATCCGCTATTCGGTGCATAGTTGCCGTAGCCTTTGTGGCGTCAGATACTGTTGTCACCGGCTACAAATGCTTTGTGCGGTGAAATAATTCCATGGCAGCAGCTCATTGATCCGACTCTGCTTATGACCGTTGACTATGGCAGTGAGCGTGGTGGTCAAATAGGCAAGTGGATCGATGGCGTTGAGTTTGCATGTCTCGATCAGCGAGGCGATGGTCGCCCAGTTCTCGGCTCCGGCATCGTGGCCCGCGAATAGTGCATTTTTACGATTGAGGGCAATCGGCCGGATGGTTCGCTCGACGCTGTTGTTGTCGATCTCGATGCGGCCATCGGTCAGGAAGAGCTTCAGGCCATCCCAGTATTTGGCGATGTAGGCCAGAGCTTCGCCGAGTGGAGACTTCGTTGCAACACGGGCGCGGTGATGGACGAGCCAGGTCTGCATGGCGGCGATCAGCGGCGTTGACCGCTTTTGCCGTCCAGCAAGGCGAGTGTCCGGATCAAGGCCACGCAGTTCGGCTTCAATCCGATAAAGTTCCCCAATCCGTTTGACGCCGTCCTCGGCAATGGGTGCTGAGCCGCTGCGGGTGATCTCAACCAGCTTGCGACGTGCGTGGGCCCAGCAATAGGCAAGCCGAATGTCTGCATCGACACGGTCAGATGCGATCAGTCTATTGTATCCGGCATAGCCGTCGACCTGCAGGATGCCGGAGAAGCCCCGCAGTATCCGTTCGGCATGAATGCCACCTCGACCGGGAGCGTAGGTGAAAGCGACGCCCGGCGGAGCACCGCCATTCCAAGGGCGGTCATCTCTAGCCAGCGCCCAGAAGTATCCTGTCTTTGTCTTGCGCGAGCCGGGATCAAGGACCGGAGCACGGGTCTCGTCCATGAAGAGCTTGGTCGAGCGCTTCACGTCGGCAATCAGGGCATCGAAGACGGGGCGCAATTCGAACGCTGCGCGGCCGACCCAATCGGCAAGGGTGGAACGGTCGAGATCGATGCCCTGGCGGCCGATGATCTGGGCCTGTCGATAGAGCGGAAGGTGATCGGCATATTTGGAAACCAGAACATGGGCAACGGTCGCTTCGGTCGGTAAGCCCGCCTGGATCAGCCGTGCCGGAGCTGGGGCCTGAACGACGCCGTCGGTGCAGGCACGGCACGCATACTTGGGCCGACGGGTGACGAGGACACGGAACTGCGCCGGGACCACGTCCAATCGCTCGGAGACATCTTCGCCAATGCAATGCAGGCACCCGCCACAGGTGCAGAGCAGGCTTTCCGGCTCGATCACCTCTTCGACACGGGGAAGATGCTTTGAAAGGGAGCCGCGATTGATGGCGCGTGGCTTGGTGACTCTGCTCCCGACAGGAGCGTCCGCCTCATCCTCGGCATGGATCACCGCCATGGCGGTTTCCAGGTCTTCCAGTGCCAGATCGAACTGGTCGGCATCAGTCTTCTCGGACTTGCGCCCGAAGGCGGCCTGCTTGAAGGCCGCGACGAGCTTCTCCAGCCGCTCGATCCGCTCATCCTTGCGGGCAATCTGGGCAACCTTATCCGCTTCGCGTGCCTGCGCCGCGATCAGCATCGCCTTCAGGGCATCAACATCATCGGGAAGTTCGATGGCATCCAGCATGGCCAGAACTTACCAAATCTCAAGCCGATTTGCCTTTGGAATTTGCGGCCCTGAGTCGTCGTGCCGCAGCTACTCGATGGTCTCCGGCGTCCTCGCCTTGACCGCATGAACCCGCCGCCAATCGAGGCCAGCAAACAGCGCTTCGAACTGGGCGTGGGTCAGCGTCATCAGGCCATCCTTGATGCCTGGCCAGGTGAACGTGTGCTCTTCCAGCCTCTTGTAGGCCAACACGATACCTGAGCCATCCCAGTAGATCAGCTTCAGTCGATCTGCCTTACGAGATCGGAACACAAAGACCGTTCCGGTAAACGGGTCCTTGTGCAGCTCGTTCTTTACCAGCGCCGCCAATCCGTCGTGACCTTTACGGAAGTCCACGGGCTTGGTCGCCACCATGATCCGCACGCGGTTCGATGGAAAGATCATGCTGTGGCCACCAAGGCACGCGCGATGGCGGCGATCCGGGCGGCCGACGCCCCTTCCTCAAGACGGATCGTGACCGGACCGAGGACGATCTCGGGGCGGCCAACCGCCTTTGGCGACGATTCCGAAATTGGCGGATCGACGATCACCGCCGCGAACTCTACCGCATCCTCCGGCTCTGGCAGGATCAGCTTGCCCCGCCGCGCCATCGTCCGCCAGGTGGAAAGGCTGTTGGCTCGCAATCCGTAACGCTGTGCAACTTCCTTGACCGTCGTGCCAGCCCTCAAGCTTTCCGCAACAATCTTAGCCTTGACCTCGTCCGGCCAATGTCGGTGAGCCTCACTTCCAAGCTTTCTGGTTGTGAGAAACTCCAATGAGGTCTCCATGGAGAAACTCCCGTTCTTCATCCATAGAAAGTCAATCACAAATTAAGCGGCACCGAGCAATGTGGGGGAGGAACACCGGTTACTGTCCGGCACGTCCCCTCCAACAAAGAGCGCACTCGGCACGCCACTTCGCGCCTTTGTCCTCGTTTGCGCAGTTGGAGCTGCGTCCCACTTTCGGCGCAGGTACTTAGGATGGGAGTCATGACCTGGACGTGCTCGTCAATGCGCTCAAGGACCTTAGCAGGACCATTTCGCGCTCAGGCAGACGCCACCACTGCTCGTTGACCGGCGCGACCGTTTTGGCCACCGCGTCAAGAACAGCCGGTTGGGCTAGCCTCGCGCGCTTTGCGAACGCCTTCCACCGCGACGCTGTCAGCGCCTTGAACAATCGCTCCCCTCCGAGCGACAGAGCCATGGAGTCGGCGGCGACATAAGGCACGGTTGAGAGTACGTCATAGATTGGAGCGAGCGCTGGGCCAGTGCCAAAGTCGGGATATATCAGCGACCAGTTCTTCAGGTGCATGCGCCCATATGACGACCAGATGAAACCGCGGTAGGCTATGTCTGCTTGTCACCGAGCATCAAGTGGTAACCCATGTCCAAGCTGCCTATGATGGTCAGCCGCTTCAGCCGCTGAATAGAAGGTCGCAATGGTTATGGCCCGGCCCAAGCAGCGCAACGCCGGGACTTCAGCCATAGTGAAGACGAGGCTTCGGCAACGTTCCAGTGAATTGGACACCGATCCGATCGTTCCTGCGCCACCGCAGAACAGTTTGATAGGCAACGCCATCGGTTGGCACGTAAAGGACGAACCGTTCAGGCACCCGCGCTTCGACAGACACCTTGAGTTCAGCTCCGCCGCTGTTCTGGTTTCGGATCGTGCAACTGATTTCGGAGTTGGTGATCCCGTTAATGATCGCCGCGCCTTTCAGCACTCGCTGACGCCGCACTCGGCGACTCTCGGCTTCTGCAACCATTGTGACCTCCGTCAGATCACCCCCATCCCATGACAACTGGCAACTACGTTCGATCTAGGGCGCTTAGCTGCGTCTCATGACGACTGCAGCCGCCTCGGGCTCATACGCTTTCCAACTGCCGCGACCTTTCACCTTGGCTTGGTAGAGCGCCCGATCAGCATTCTTAAGCAACCCTTCTGGGTCGGCATTGTCCGTCGGAAATACAGTGTACCCCATGGTACCACCCGGGAGAAGCGTGACACCGTCGATCTTCAACGGTTGCACCAAGTTCTTCATGATGCGCGTCATCAGGCTAATGTCTCCCGTGCCATCAGTGGGACCGTACATCAAGACTCCGAACTCATCGCCGCCCAGCCGAGCTGCCATGTCACCCCGCCTGACTGCTTTCTCCAGACGCCGTGCGACCTCGACCAGAAGGGTGTCTCCAGCGGCATGCCCAAAGTTATCATTAACCTCCTTGAACCTGTCGAGATCAAGAAGAACGACAACAAGCTCGCCGTCTTCGGAGCACGCCTTTGCAACTAATCGTCCAAGTTCCCGGTTGAAACAGGCGCGGTTTGGCAACCCCGTGAGTGGGTCGTGCAACGCCTGATATTCCAGGTTCTTCTCGAAGGTTCGTCGCTCCGTTATGTCGGACATCATCCCAAAGTGCAGCCGTTGGGCAGGAGCTTTGTACGTGAAGAAAAGATTCTGCCGTCCGCAAGTTCGATCAATTTTTCACCACCCTCGCGAAGGGTGGCCAATTTCTCGCGAAGATGGTTGTCGAAGGTATTGCCGGGGCCGACAGTCTCTTCCCCGAGCTTGACAGAGGCCCGGATGATATCGGCAAAATGAACACCGGTCACCCGCAGGTGCGCAGTGCGCGGAAATAGCTCTCGAAAGCGGCGATTGCAGAACAGAACGCACCCGTTCGGATCGTACATGACGAGCCCGTCATTCATATTCTCCAGCGCTTGATCCAGGTGAGCCTGAGTCTCCTCGAGTTTCATCTGAAGCGTTTTTTGGAGGGTCATGTCTCGGTTGTGGGTGATTAGTCCTACTATGTCGCCTACGCGGTTTGCGACTGGCACCTTCAGAGTGGAAAGCCACCCCGGTGAGGCATCCGGGCGAAGCCCGGGCTGCTCGATAGTCACGTGGTGTCCACCGCGAAGCACCACCAGCTCATCATCTCGGAATTGCTTCGCCAATTCCAAAGGGTAAAAATCAAAATCCGTCTTGCCGAGCATCACCTCCACGCTGGAAGCCCGCATCAGGTGTGCGGTAGCCGGATTTGCGGCAAGAAATCGCCCTTCAGTATCTTTGATGTTCAGACAATCCGGCAGTGCGTCAACCATTGAGCGATAGAGCTCGTTAGACCGAGAAAGCTCGCGCTGCTTCTCCTCGTGCAGTAGCAATGCTCCTAGCAGCAGCGTGCCGACAAACGACAGCGATGAAGGTGCCCAGAGTTCTGGTATCCGGATGCCTTGCCTTGCTGCAGGTACAGTAAGGACCAGCAGTGAGCTGCTCAAAGCAACGGCTGCCGCCAAGAAGATGAGATCCCTGTATCGGGCCTGTCGGTTCCGCCGCAAAAAATAAGCTACCAGCCCTACGGCTGTTGAGAGCATGATGCCTACGACGCCCGCTGATACCGCGCCGCCCATATAGAGGCGATAAATCAAAGCCGCCCCTGCCGCCATGACAGCGGAAGGCACACCGCCAAAAAACCCGGTCACGGCTATCAACGGCCCGCGAAGGTCATTGTATATGCCGGGGGGCGCTTCGAACGCCAACATCATGGAGCCGATTGTGCCGGTCGTCATAGCGACACCGAACAAAAGCCGCTGGGGGGTAGGGGTAAGCCGTGCAACGAAATCACCGGCCGAAGACCACGCAACAAGCATGACAGCGACGACAGCGAGATTTGCAAAGAGCGGTTGCCACATGGCGACCAAGGCATCCTTTCGGCGTTGGTATCGGAGACATTGTCCTGACCGGGAACTACCGAAAGGTTACCGTGCAGGAAAATTCGACCTGATGGTTAATCGCCCCGGTTAACTCAAGCATCTTCCGAGATCGCCTTTCCCGTAAGCTTTCTCTAATATATTGGAGGGGAGCTAGGCGGGGAATCCGATGAGGCAGCCCACCAATTTAGATAATCTGCATTTCGTGCAGGCGATGTTGCGCGAACTCCGGCAGTTCACGCAAGCTGATGGGGAACACCTCCTCACCTATCTAATAGACATGGCTTATCTGCAAGCCAGTGACCGCGTGCGGTCGGCTTGGGCAGAACAGAACGACACGACCGCTGAGGCAATGTCGCCGCCTCGGAAGTAAAGAACCAAGTTCGGCTTTCAGAACCACTCGAATGCGTCAGGCACATCGACGTCAACGGGCCAATTGACACCACTGCAGCGCGGCAGTGACATGGCCGCCGAACGGCGCGAGAAAATGCCCACTCTGGAATGAATTCATGCGTACCAGTATCCAATTGAACAGCTACGATAGCATGCTGGGCGCGAAGATGGCGCCAAGTGCAAATGGTTTGATGTCCTCATAGTTTGCCCACTGAAGGATGGCGGCGACCACGAGGACGCCGCCTACCAGACCAAGCGCCGATCATCTGCGAACCCGCTCCCTTCTTATTCATGAAATCATCACAGAACGAACCGCGCATGACGGAAAGCCCGCCGCGTTGGCGCAGCGGACTTTCCCACCGGCTGGAGGCCGGAGAGTGTCACAACGGGCCCCCTGCCTGTTCACACTTCCGTCCTGCAGGCCAGACTATCGCCGCGAAATCATCAAGCATAGTTGGCGCAAATCCCGATCATAGCTGTCTTGACCGCCCAGCACGTCGGCGCAACGCTTCTTCATCCGAGCCAACTGAGTGGCTGACAAGCCAGAGACAGCGCTGACCAAGTTGGGGCTCGTCGGAGTGCTGAGGCTCGTCGGGCTTGTCGCGCTGCTCGGATTGGTTCCAACCCCGACCCCGGCAGTAACGCCGTTGCCGACCCCAACACCGGCTCCGACCCCACTGGTGCCGCCTACCGTAGTGCCTAACCCTGCCGCGACGCCGTTGGCACCGCCCACTGTCGCCCCAGCGCCTGCGTTCATCCCATTGGACCCGCCTAAGGAAGCACCGGCTCCGGCGTTGACGCCACTTGAGCCGCCCAAGGAAGCTCCAGCCCCGGCATTACCACCTCCACTGGCACCGACTGATGCACCGACGCCAATCCCGGCGGCATTTGCCGACACGCAAATAACCGCGATGGCTGCACCGCCCGCCAATGCTTGAGCAAATTTTCCGAAGGTGCTGGCCATGACACTCTCCTGTGGTTGCACTACTAAATGCAACAAGCCATTTGCCTGTTACTCAAATTATTACGTTTTAAGGTATGGACGGGTTTCAACTTAGGAGAATAAGCCGAGCGATATGGTTGCTGCCCGGCGACCGATATACTTTGTATTTTATTGATTCCTGTGCGAGCAATTGTCGGAGCATTCCGAGCGCTCATGCTGCATCCGAGACTGGATCTGGGCGGCCGACCCTCTTTCTCGTCAGCCACCATGTTGCTATCCTGAATTGTAGGTCCGCCGGTCGCTGTCCCCCAAGACTTTGCGCTGTGGGCTTCAAGAGGGTCGGGCTGCCGGGTAGACAGTTCCGACCCTCACCCTATTTCACACAGATTTTTGTTGATTTCTGTAAGCCTTGACCCAACGATAGGCGCTCGGGTTGTAAGGTGGAGTTGGGCTGGTGGACGTTCAAGCCGACCATGGTCGGGCGAGCACCGCTAAAGAGCTTGTCCATGCAGTGCTCCTAAACGCGCCGTTTGGCGAAACGGTTTCGATCAAAGAAACCATCGCTGCCGTCCGCGAACTCGGTCCCGATCTCACCGAGAGCGATTGCCAACTCACCGAACGCATCATGTACGAGGCGATATTGCTGGGCCGGTTCGTCGCCTTCGACATGCATGAATAGATGCGGCCCTACGGCGTTCCTTTGGTTTTCCCCACCGGTCTCGGAACGATTCCCTCACGGGCGAGTTCCGTCCCCTAGGGGCCCCGATTGGATGCCCTACTCAATGTCCATCCTTAACGAGTCTGCCCAAGCTTTCCGGCAGTTGATCACTTCGGAAGACTACCGTCGAAATTTGCGCAAGCAGCTAGGCTTGGCCGTCGGACCGACTCTGCCGACATCTTTCACTGAATTGTTAGGAGCGCTGGATCGGCGGGACGAGGAAACAGATGACGCAAGCTCGTAGGGGCTGGATTGCGCCACTGCATTTCCTCTCGAACGCGGATTGACGCGATTTTGCCGATATGGCCAAATCATACCCCGTTGCAGCGGCACCCCAACGCCCCCGCGTTTAGTCCCCGCCGCTGCAAACGCCCAAGCTCTAAGCCCGGCAGCCCCCTGTCGGGCTTTTTCTTTTCCCTCAACTTTTAGGGAACCGAATCCCAATCGGAAGTTGCGGCCGCTGGGAGGTGGAGAGATCCAGTCATGTCAGCCGAAAACCAGACGATGCCGCTCGTCCAGAAGCTCTTCAGGAAACCGGCATCACGGAGAGGCAAGCGCACGAACTTGTCCTCCCGATCGGCTGGAACTGGAACTCCCTTATGCGAGAGGCGAAGCTCATTCAGGCTGGGCAACGGCCGAGATCGTCCTGAACGGGCCACCTGTCGAGGGTTGACGCCATGGGACGGAATTCCTGTCGTCCTACCAGCCCGCTGGTTTGGGAAGCCGCCCTGCTTGCAACAGTGCTGCGGGCTGTGAGGGTCGGGTCCCCAGGGTAGACGATTCGGCCATCGAGGGAGCGACTTATCTCGACGTGGACTCCGCAGCAGCGGAACCATCGGGCGACTGAATCCTTGTCCTAAAAAGGAGAGGGTCGTGAAACATGCCGAAATCGACGTAATGGAAGTGGGCTGGCTGCTGGCAGTCCCATTTTTCCCTTGCGGTGGTCGTTTTGGTGGCCGGGTTGGTGTTGAGTTGATGGCCCACAAAGCTCGACCACACACCCCTAACCTGACGATGCTGGCTGGCCGTCAGAGGAACCAAGGTCGCCCTTGTGCAGCAGTTCAGGACCACGGTGGGTGCTACAGGCGTGCCTTTCGGCACCCTTCGGATCGGGCATCAGCTTCGCTGCAGAACCAGCGCTCTCCGCTGCCCGTGGAGATCGCCGTCCGGTCGTGAAACTGAGAGATGTCTCCCTCAGTGTTTCGTCCGAAGACATGAAAGAATTGGTTGTTCCGAGCTACTGCGGTTCATTGGGCCTCGATTGCCATGAACAATTCAAAACGGCGCGGGTCAACCCAAACGGATGCGAAGAAGATGCCACGCGGGCTACATCAGAATGACAAGCTTGCCGAGTGGCTGAGGGGACAATTCAAGAACGAGGCGGTACGGCGACATTTGCGTAGCTTGCCGATCTTTCGCGTTGAAAGGTGGCTGCCTGATAGACTTCGTAGTCTCCTAGACCGTCTAGCTCGGAAAGACGGCGGGCCAAAGACGTGAGCTGAAGCCGGAAGTGTCTCAGTTGAAATAGGCGATTCCTCCACGCGTTATCGCCTGCGCCGCGAGGCGAACCATAACTTCCCCTCGAAGGTGAACTTTGAGCGGCTTGAACTTTGAGCGGCTAACTATATCGCCTCTGCCGCCAGCTGCGAGCAAAGCCGATCAGAACTACTCCGGTAGTGCCAAGAAGACAGACGAGTATCCAATTGAACGGCTGCGATAGCATCCCGGGTGCGAAGATCGCGCCCGGTGCCAATGGATTAATGTCAGGGTACTCATATGTGACCCATTGAAGGAAGGCGGCAGCTATGAGGACGGCACCTACCGACTGAAGTAGTGCGACGGAGAGCGCTTTCATTTCGTCCCGCGCTTGGCCGAAGTTTTTTTCGTCGGCTTGGTGCCTACCTTTCGACCGAGCCCGCTTGACTTTGCCAGAGCGGAGCGCTGCGCAGCGTAGTCGGGTGCCACCATGGGATAGTCGCGCGCTAAGCCCCATTTTTCCCGATACTCATCAGGCGTCAGGCCGTAGTGCACACCAAGGTGGCGCTTCAAGGATTTGAACCTCTTTCCGTCCTCAAGGCAAATGATGTAGTCGGGAAAGACCGATCGCTTCGGGTTCACCGCTGGAGCATAAATCGGCTTCTCGGGCTCAACCGGTTGTCCGACCTTCGCGAGCGACGAATTTACACTTTGGATTAGGTCAGGCAGCGAAGCGACTGGCACTGCATTCTTGCTGACATAAGCCGAAACAATATCCGCGGTCAGGCCCATCAACACAGCCCGTGAGTTCGAAACTTCGTCTGCCATGTAAATGCTCCTGGTCGTTAGGGATGGACTTCTCTAGCGAATTCACTCGGAATTGCCAGCCCAGAACTGACTAAATCCGAAGCAGACGGTGCGTCGCCTATCTTGCCGTCCCATGCTCATTCAGAATTCGATAAACCTGCATCCGCGAGCAACCCACCAACTTCGCAATTTGCGTCGGACTATGGTTCTTATCACGAAGAGCCAGCACCTGCCCTCTATCGAGGCGCTGTTTGCCGCCCTTATACACGCCTTCGCGTTTGGCGTGTTCGATGCCTTCTCGCTGGCGCTCCTTGATAAACCGGCGTTCCATTTGAGCAACCATGCCAAGCACCGTCAGAACGATGTGGCCCATCTCGCCCCGCGTCGAAACATGCGGGTCGAGCACGGTGACGAAGGCGCCTTTCTGTTCGCATTCGTAGATGAGGTTGAGCACGTCGCGGGTGTCTCTGCCGAGCCGATCGAGGCGCGTCACCACCAGTTCATCCCCGGGCCGGAGGAACTCTAGAACCGTTGCCAGTTCGGCGCGGCCGTCGCGGCTGCCGCCCGACACCTTCTCTGACCGAATGACCTCGCACCCTTCAGCTTGTAGCTTTGCGAGTTGCGTTTCGAGGTCCTGATCAACCGTGCTGACGCGAGCATAACCAATGCGAGCCATAGCCTGTCACCTCAAGGTCGAAAGGCTCGACGCTACCCTGACGCAAATAGTCAGTGTCAAGGGACCTCTTCGGCTATGAAGACTCGCGTGTAGCTCCTTGCAGCTGGACATGAACGAGGCCTGCCCGATCCGAGGCGGGCTTGTTTCCCGTCCTCGCAGCTCGTCTCTCTAAGGGTACCGGCTTCAACACCTCAGGCCACTTCGAATCATTTTTAGCTACTGCTAACAATTGTGATTCCGCAGGAACTGGTTTCGGCTCAGAACTCGGCTTGGAAAAGATTGGGCGAGCGCGCAGGTCGAAGCATGACAAACCACGCAAGACGCGGCGGCGACCTATTTGAAGCCGCAATGATCGCGGTCATGGCCTTGGCAGCTATCGGAATTATCCTCATCATTGCGGTGGGGATTTACTGACATGGTTCAGCCCGCTGTCCAATCGCCCGTTGAGCGGCAACCTAGGTAGGCACCGAGGGGCAAACAAAAACAGGTTCATCTGGTCGCCCGCTTCGCAAGCGCCAATCAGGCGCTTGGAAATGTTGTGCATCAAGCCGCACTTTATAAATCAACGACATAGAGCGGAACGAACATCAAATATTGTCGTTTGGTCCCTTTTGGAGGCCATCCTATGGCGCAGGAATCGAACCGAAGCCTTGTGCAAAGGTTGCTGGAAGAGACCGGCATAACCGAGGAGCAGGCGCTGGAGGTGATCTCGCTCCTCGGGGCAAATTGGTCCTCGCTGCTTCGAGAGGCGAAAGCCATGAAGGACAAGCTGTAGCCTCCGGAAACACCGCCTGTGGAATGCTTTTGAGTTTCTCGCCCTTTCAACAGCACCGGGGGCCGCGATGGGAACTTAGCGTTCCAAGAAAGGTCTACAGTTAATTCGATCCGGTCCAGGGAACTTTCGCGTCGAATTCGACGACAAATCCCGCATCGATGGCGCTTTGTGCAATGCAATCGCCAAGTTCCCAATCCGTCAGCTCACAAAGCGGAAACAACTCCCGCACGGCGCGGATGACCTCGGATATCGAAACGCTTGGGTTGTCTACGTTGTCAATCAGGTAGCGCACTATCGCCAAGCGATAGTCCGATAAAACAGGCATCGGGGCGAGCGCAGGCATCGCGGGTTCCTATGAGGAGAACTTCGTTTCGGAGCTGTCGGCCGTTGCAACGTCGAAAGCGACGGGAACATGGTGGAGGATGCATGCTGCGGCCAGCATTTCCTCCAACTCGTGGTCGGAAGTTCGGCAGGCTGGCATCAGCGTTCGGATGGCGCGGACAGCTTGTTCGATGGAGAGATACCGGGCTTCGTCTCTCGAACGAACATAGGCCGCTTCTTCGGCCGTGATGGCGTGAAAAGCGTTGGTCATCAAGAACGCCCCCCTGAAACCCAAACCAAAACGATCTACGGGCAACAGGCGACAGCTTTCAAGGCTCTGTCTGTTTCCGGACAATCAGTCGGATGTTATGCGGAAGTGACGTTGCTCCTCCTCGCCATAGCCTCCGTGGGTGAGTTTTATCATTCCGGCCCGGTCAACAATTGTAATCTCACCGCGCTTGGCGTGGATCAGTCCCCGGTATTCAAGCATTTGGAGGGCGGAGGTAACGCCGGGTCGCCGAGCGCCAAGCATGGTCGCCAGAAATTCATGCGTCAGGTGGATTTTTCCCTCAGTCCGGTCGTGGACAATCAGCAACCACCGGGCCAGCCTTTCCTCGATTTTCGAGTGGCCGTTGACCAGCGCCGTTCGGGATGATTGCACGAGAAATGCGTGGGCGTAGCGAAGCAGCGCCTCACGAAGGCTCGGGCTTTCTGCAATAGCACCACAAAGAGTTTCAACCGGCAGACACCAGCCATTGCTGGCCACTTGGATATAGGTTTCGTTGGGAGATCTATCTTGCCCGAGAATGACCGCAACTCCGGTCATACCGTCATGGCCGATGATGCCGACTTCGCTCTGCCGTCCTCCGGTTAAGGTGGCGACCACCGATGCAATACCCATCTCTGGAAAATACACGTGCCCTATCGGTCGATAGGGCTCCTCCAGCCGAGCTTTGATGGGCAGTTCGACCCGATGCATCGAAGGCCGCAAAAGCAAAAAATCCTCTGGAGCGAGGGTTTTCAAAACGTGATTGCGAAGGATGGACTGAGGCATGGCTCTCTCCCTAACGGGCAAGAGCACGTACCTCTTACTGTCGGCGGCATCCGGAAACACTGGCGGCCGATTTCGACAGCATAGGCCTTCGACATCCGGCTTGCAAATGTGTGACGGCCGACGACGGGTCGGCACTTCCGGGCCCATGCCGGGTCGGTTCGCGTCACATCAAGGTTTTAGACTCCACATTGCAGTGTCACAAATGAGCGATATCAACCCAAGCGTTACGCTCGATGTCCCCAGCTATGTTATGTCACGTGGGGCTATACCCCAGCGTGACGATGACCGCCACGTTCAACCTCGACTGTAGCTACTCCTGATGCTCGTCAACCGAAGACTCGAGTTTCGAGATCAGCTTCTCCCGTTGCTTGGCTGCCCATTTCAGGAACAGCGCTCCCGTTGGCATCGGAAACATCGGCTTTATGCCTTGAACAAAGGTTTCGTATTCGTCCTTCGGTAGGCAGCTCGCTCCCCAAATGAAACATGGCTGATCAATCGGCGTGATCTGGCCGAAAGCCGTCTTGTATTTACGAAAGTGGTTCTTGTCCCCCAAGCGCCCACGGATGAGATGGAGCTGGCGACGATCAAGCGACGTACTAAGGCTGCCATCAAGCGCCTTCAGATGACTGGGAGCGAGAGGGACAATACGACGTACAAAGAGCTCCAACAGCCATGTTCGCATCAGCTGTATGCTCGATGCTGGCGGAGAAAGGATTGCTTTGACGACGGTGTCACTCAACTCATCGAAACAACTAAATTCCTCCGCTTCTAGCTCCTGCATGAGGAGTGTCACCTCTTTCGAAAACACGACCAATGTCGAGAAGCTATCGATAATGTACTGAATGGCTTCCGGCGGTTTCGTGATTTTTAAAGCCCGGAAGATGACCTTTATGCGCCCCATATCAAACGAGGCCTTCGCGACCTCCTCTCGCAGATAGCCAATCAGGTTCATTGACTTCAATTTCTCGACGTCGTCCTCGTCCGGCTCATCATCGAAGTAGAGGTCAGACGTTAGCGCTTCTATAGCTGCGCCCTCGGCCTCGTCAGAAATGTCAGCGGTTTGTCGCTTCACTCTCGCTAAGAACTCTGCTCGACTATAAACCTCAGTCTTGGCGACGTTCAGCGAAAGCCCCTCGTTAATGGCTAACTGTTCGGCGATAAACGCTAGCGCATCGTACGGATCTTCGCCTGCGGCTAGAAAAATCCTGAAGTCGTCGACAAATCTTGTGGCGCTGCGGCCATCGCGCTCTAGCGCATTGTCGGTATCGCTCAATGCCAACTCGGCCAGCAACCGCGCGGCAGTGCCACCGACTGGCAGACCGAAAGACTGCTTTGCTCGGATTACCTTGATGTGCTTTTTAATGTATCGCGCTGCGCCGTGTCCTGGCGCGACCTCATCGAGCAGATTCTCGAGCCGGTGGAAATTGACTCGTGCGTAGAAGTCGGAGATGTCGGTCGCGATGACGTGTTCTATACCCGGGTTTCCTTGCACGTACTGCAGCTGCGCCTGCAGCCATTCCTTGAAGGTACGATCCCCCCGAAAGATGCTTCCCTTGTCGTTTAGCGCGTACCGGTAGGAGAAAGCCTCAATGTTGTTCTGAGACGGTCTGTGGCTTTCGATTCGAGGGCCTAGTTCGATCACCGCCGCAAGCAACAGGATTGTGTCCAGATAAGGAAGTTGATGGACAATGCGAAATCCATATCGGCTTTTGGGCCCAAGTGCCTCCACCGCGGTTCCTGGATCGAAGGTATCCAGGTCGAGCGCCACCAACTCGTCAACCACAGATTCAGCTTCCTCGCGCACGAAAGCGAGTTCAGGAAGATGGGGAAAAACGTCAGTGTCCCCATAGCGACACAAGTGCCGTATGGACGTTTGCAGCGCGAATGTTGGGAGACGATAGGCCATTATTGTGAACTTCGTTGTTGCCGTATAGGACTAATCTCGGTGGGAAAGTTATCGTTTGGGTACTAGCAGCGCAAAGGTCGATCGCCTCGTCTCAAGGACTCGACCGTGCTTAATGCTCAGGTAGGCCGTCCGGAATCAATTGAGTTCTGGGGGGGCTCGCTTTTCTTAAAGCGTCCCGGAACCAGACTGCGGCGTGGGGTGAATTCATTGAAAATTTCCCGTGTTCAGATCGCGAACTGGAGATCGATAAAGCACATCGACTTCTACCCGCAGGATATTTGCATACTTGTCGGAGCTAACAACGCAGGGAAGACGAATATCCTGAGCGCGATCAACTTCCTGCTTGGCGAGAGGTGGCCTATGCCGGGGAACTTGGATGACTCTGACTACTATGGCCGCGACCGGGATAATGAGATTCATATACGACTAACGCTTGAGCATCCAAATGTCTCCTCGATTGATTTCGACACATCGAAGGCCCAGTACACTCTTATCGCAATTGATAATCGCGGCTATGGAATTCGGGGCTTTAACAACACTATGCGAGAGGAGCTTGCGTTCGCCTACGTCGACGCGGGTCGGAATTACGACCGACAGTTTTCCAACTCACGGTGGTCGATCTTCGGTCAAGCACTCCGGCATCTGCATGCGACATTGAAGCAGAATGGTGAGCAGCTGGCCAAGCTCAGGGAAGCCCTGAAGGTCGCTCATGAACTCTTACAAACGGATCAGTACAAAGCGTTTGAGAAGGAGTTGAAAGACGCTTTTGCAGCTCAACTGCGAACGGCGCGCTACGACGTCGCCTTTGAGTTCCGGACGATGGAGGAGACGAACCTTTATCGGAGTTTATTCCCGACCCTGATCGAGCGCGGGGTCCCGAGGAATCCTCTGGAGGTGGGCTCAGGCATTAGGAACGTTCTCGTACTCGCTCTCTTTCAAGCTTTTGCCAAATCGTTCAAGGGGGATTCTGTACTCGGCATCGAAGAGCCCGAATTGTATTTGCATCCACACGCGCAGCGTAGCCTGATGAAGCAGTTTGAGGAATTGGTCACAGCGGGCAACCAAATCTTCATCTCGACGCACAGCGCCCATTTTCTCGACGTTGCCCGGAGCGACCGGATCGTTCTCGTGGAGAGGGACGATGACGAGGAGGGGGAAGTCTGTACACAGGTTAAGACGGCGTCGAGTGAGAGCTTGCTTTCTGCCCGGCAGAAGCTCCATCCAACCCGGCCAATCACTTTGTCATCTATGCGCGCCTTCCTCAAGAACGTGCGAACGGCAGAGATGACGGAAGCCTTCTTCGCGAGAGCAGTGGTAGTCGTAGAGGGCCCTTCCGAACGGGAGGCTATTCCAATTCTCGCTCGCAGCTGCTCCATGGATTTTGACGAGCACGGAATCTCCATCGTGTCCGCCGGAGGTAAGACGGCTATCGACACGCTTGCACAGCTATATGAGTGTCATGGGATCCGAACCTACATTGTCTTCGACAATGATGCAGGGAATGCCTCCGAAAAAGCGGCAAACCGCTCATTGTGTCGCTTACTCAATATCACCGAGGTGGACGAACCTCTGGCCTGCGTGAAAGAAGGATACGCAATTCTCGAAGGCAATTGGGAAAAGCAATGCCGGACTCACTTGGAGACAATCCAGGTAGGTCTATACGACGAGTTGGAGGCGAAGGCCCGGTCTGAACTCGGAATCTCAGGCGACCGCAACAAACCTTTGGTCGCCCGGTTCGTCGCGGAGTCTCTTGCCCAGCAGCACCGAATCCCGCAGTTCATGCAGGCCTTGTTGTCGGAGATCAGGAAGAAGCTTCCGTCGGTTCCTGACGCGGGAGTCGATAGCTAGTTAAGACGCGTTTCAAGAGGGATAACGTCGAGATGCGCTTGGCATCCTTACGCCGCAATCGAGCCAAAATCTAACCTCGATGTAACAGGCCCGGTTCATCATTCGCGCCCAAACCGGCGCGCCGAAGATTTAACCTCCGCCCGCCTCAAGGTTTCCGTCGAGGGCGACCTCGCCTCGCTGCGATCTCCTTGCTCTTTCTGGCCAGTTCCTTACGATAGTCCTTCCCGTAAAGGTCTTGCAACGCGACCTGCATCAACTCAAATGCCGTCAACACGTCATCTCGGTCTACGGCTCCGGAATGGCTACCATGGTTACCAATCCAGCGAAGTGCGGTGAGCACGTCACGGTGCTCGGCGCTCCTTTGTGAATAGATCTCGATGCGTCTTGCAAAGGTAAGAGGGACTCGCTTGCCGGTCCGGTTGTACTGCTTAACTCCCTGATCAGTGAGAATGCGCTCGGCTGCAACTCGAAGCTTGTTGGCCGTGGCACCGAGATCGTGCCAAAATAGACTAAAGCTTTGCTTGAGGGCCTCTACGACCGGATCAGGTGTCTCCGGCGGAATTGTCGCTAGAGGTGGGCCGGGGAACATCATATTGGGCTCATACATAGTGATGCTGTCCCAAGTGCCTTCTTGATCTTGGTACGGCTCTTCGAAAGTCTCACCGCACACAACCACCGATTCCTTGCAGCTGCTGCGGTTGCATTCCAAAATTGAGACGAACCGGCGGATGTCCAATACTGCTTCATAGGCAGGCCGTATCGCCTCCAGATCGGCACGGCTACTGGCAGTTGGCTTGGTAACAGTTTTTGTTTTATCGGCCTGCAAGATCCCTGAGCCACAATTTGGGCAGCGGAAAGCGGGAAAAGCCGAGAAGGACCGCGGCCATAGATCTTTCAACTCAGCCATTCAACTTCCTATGCGCAATTTCGCTGTTCTCAGCACCGATCCGACATCCTATTGTTTCGGAAATCGAGCTTGCACTACCGACGGAACTTTTCACCAGATTCCACAAGCAGCGTCAGGCAGAGTCTTCGAGGGTGGTAGCTATTAATCGAAAAGTCCACTGGTGCTTTTGCGCCTTCGTGACGTCTTGACGGCCTTGTCGCTGCTCTTGGCTCCGCTGCGGTTGCGTGACAGTTTTTCGACAAGTAGGTCTATCGCGTCCAATTCCGCGGCTAGTTCGCGTCGAATCTTGGACCGAAGACGGCCAAGGATTCTGGGTTCGAGGTCGGTATGTGTTTCCTCCATAGCAATGCGCTCGGAACGAATGGCGCAGACCTCCCCAAGTCGGGCGATCTCTTCGTGGTCTGGATCGCTAGGTTTGAAGCGAGGAAATGGGACTTTGACGATCGTCTTGTGAATGTCCCGGGGGCCAAAAAGCCCCCGTGATTGAAACTGCTTGATGGCTTCGTTCGCGTAACCCGAATTGATAAACGACGTGAGATAGAAGCCTTCCTTCTTCGACCTCACCTCGCACCAATACGCCGTATGATCAACGATGAAAGGATGGTCGAAAGTCTGACGATCGATCACGACGGCCGACGCGTCGGATGCGGATGAGGTATATAGCACCAGAAATCGAGCCTCTGGGTTCTGGCTGGTAAGCTTGGATTGCCAATCTAGATAGCTTTCTAGCGGGGTATCGCTGTTGCGCTCAGTGCGCTTTGACGCCCAAAGTTCCTCGGCTTGCCTGAACCACGCGCTGGCGAATCGGTATCCCTTTGCCATCAGGGAATCTGCGTCGAGCACCTCGAATTTGTTTCCGACTTGGGCTACCGGGAGCAACACGAGCGGCGGAGCTATGAGCGTGACGGAAGTATGTTTCGCGATATCGCGGTGCGGAAAAATAGGGCGCTTTCGGCTCGCTCGTGTATTTTCAATCCCTTCCAAGGCTTCTTTGCCTCACGATCGGCTGCGTTGGATGTTCTCAGAGCTAAAACACGGTCTGATAGATCCTCACCGTCATCAATGTGCTGATCGATATCGACAAAGAAGAAATTTCGCGGAACGATCGTTGCGCCTTGCGTGAAACTGGAAGTGTATGCGTTCGTTCCAATGAGAGCCTCTCCAGCGTTGGTGGTGATGGCCGATTTTGACCGCTTCTTCGTCGATTGCAGCCGCGAATAGAACCAACGCTTCCTCTCCCAAGTTAGATTGGCGCGCGCTTCTGACAAATGGACCTGTGCGCGTCTCAGGCGACCCGCGACGGCATATCCGTCAATGCCGTGCTCAGGCAAAGCATTCTCGCCTTTATTCTGCCTGCCGTGTTGCGCGAACATCACGCAGCAGGGCACCCGAAAAAGAGGGGCGACATCGTTCAAATCCCAAATCGAATAAAGCCGCAGACCAGCAACATTTCCGGCCCTTGTCGCGTCATGTTGGTCGGCCGACATGAAGCTCCGTGGCAACACGAAGGCTAGGCGTCCACTCCGCTTCATAAAGTAATTGACTGAGTGAGCGAGGAATATAGCTGCAATTTCAAGGTGAGGGAAATTGGCCTTGTTCTCGGGAGTTACCCGGTAGTGGTCAGACAGTGTTCTCAGCAGGTTCTGGTAGTCGCCATTGGACACTCCTGCATAGGTCAGCCACGGCGGGTTACCGACAATGAAATCAAACCGACCCATGAGAAAGATCGGCTTGTACGAATTTTGAAGAATAAATTTCCAGATGCTGTCACGCCCTTCGCTGTTTGCAATCCACATGGCTCGGTATAAGTCATAAAGCTGACTTGGAAGATCCGGCGACTGAGAGTCGTCGAATATCGAAGTTCCCAGATGAAGGAACCTATCTCGCGTCAGCAACTCGCTGTACCGATCGACCAGCTCGTCGCAAAAGGTAACCAACGCATCGAATGCTTCGGGAGCGGAGACCCCGCGAGTGTCTATCGCGTATGAACCATTATCGACCGTCATTTGAAAGGTAGACTCGAACAGATCAGCAGTGCCGCGGGGGACCAGGAGGCTGTTCGCGAGGTAAATATGGAGGGTGACGGGGCGACGAGCCCGGCGCACTGTTTCTCCCAATGCGAGAAGGACAGTGGTCTTCGCAATGAGGACTGATAGCGGGTGAATGTCTATGCCAACCACCTGCTCGGCCAGCTTCTCAGCGCCGAGATCGGGGAATTGTTCTCGCAGCCGAGCGATTCCAGCTCGTAGAAACGAGCCGCTGCCACACGCGGGGTCGAGTATGGACGATGTGCGTTCAAGGGGGAGTTCCTCCATAACTCGTTCGCACAGCCAATCGGGAGTATAGTATTCGCCTAGTGCGTGACGGGTCTCCAGATCAATTAGTTCCTGATATACACCCTTGAGAATGTCCTCTTGAACTTCCGTGAAATCGTATGAATCGATCTGACCAATTTCGCGGAACATGGGTCGGAGCTCTGAAAGGAACTCGTCTGATGCCACCCAATGAAAGAAGTCGTCCTCTACAAATCGTTCCACGTTGAGCCGATCGAAAATTCGGCCTGAAAGTACGTCTCGGATCGTGGTGTCCTCGCTTGCAGTTTCTTTCGTTATTACCGAGTATGCGATGAATTTCGCAAAGACCGAAAGGTAAGTGTGAACGAGGAAGAGCTTCGGCGAATTATCGAACTGCCCGTACGCTATCGACAGAAAGCGATTCCACTGTTCAAAAGCTACAGTGAGTTCGCTTTGTCGCTCCAGAGCGGGCAAACATCGATTTAGCGCTGTGATCGAGTTGATGAACGCACGGGAGGTGTCTCCAAAATTTGCTCGAATGTTTTCGAGTGTCGCAATCTTCCGCTCGTCTGCGAATAGCACTTCATCTAGAAAGAACGGAAACTCCGCGAAGTTGTTGGGCGACAGATCGAAGCTCTGAACCTCGCGTAGCTCAAAACCGCGCCCCATTAACTCGTCCACTTCGACGTGGGACCAGTCAGGTGCGTAGCGTCGCCAGCGAATTCCATCGGTCGCCAGGAGCGTAAACTTATATTCCTGACCGGATCTCCAGTTGCCTTCCAGATATTCTTTCAGCTGTTCGCGAGCGTGATCTCCGGTTCTTGTAAGGTCCCGTTCCCACTCAATGATGACGGCATCTGTCTGGCTGTCCGCCCGACCTCGAGCGGAGCGGCCATCTCTAATGATATTTGCGACCGAGGTCTCTGCCCCGAGCGCAATTTCGCGGATGAAGCTCTGAATCTTTTCGTCCCGTCTGAACACGGTCGTGACGTATGTGAGGAACCGCTCTTTCTTCGCCGCCTCGGAGTTGGCCCTTCGCAGGTCGTGATAAAGTTGTTCGGTCTGAGCGGGGTCGAAGAGACTTTCGAGCACGGGCAACCTCGGAATTTTGACGTGGCAGCCGTAACATGAGACGCTGGCGCGAAGCTATCCTGAGCACAAGGCGGCCGAACGATTAAAACGGGATTTCATCGTCGAGCCCCCCGCCTCTGCGACTGAAGTCTTCGATTTGCCTCTTGGGCGGCTCGACGCGCTTGATATCCTCTGGCGAGGGGATTTTTGGGGGCTCTGGTTCATCGCTTTTGGCGGCTCCGAGAAGCTCATTGATGCGCTTCACGAGGTCGGTAATAGGCTTGAGAGTTTCCGTGCCTTTGTGCACTACATGAGCCAAATCGACAAAGGCGAGCATCGCATTCTCAAATCGGGTTCTAGCCCGGTCCACGTCAGCTTCGAACGCGTTCAGCTTTGCAAAAAGGGAGTTCTTCTTACGGCTATCGAGGTCAGCGGCCTCAAGGGTTTCTCGTATTTGGCGAACTAGATGGTGGATGCGCTCCTTATCCGCTGTATTCAAGTTCACCGAATATAACTTGGTGACCCGGGCCTTTTGGATTTGGATCTGGAGAACCACGCTTTTAACCGCTAGATCGAAGTCGCGATGGACGTTGTAAGTTGACTCCCAATCAGGCAACCTAAAGGAGCCCAGCGCATGAATATGCAGCGCCGTGGCGGCTCCCAAGATGCTGTTCATATGCTCTATGAGGTGAAGTCTGGTATCGTCGTCGTCGCTGCCTCGTACAGCTTCTTTCAGCTTCTGGTCGAAAAAATCAACTAGCCTGACGAACGCCAGTTCAGGATCGTCCGGCAAGCCCTCATAGTCGATGCGTTCCGACATCGTTCACCCCCCACTATGCAGCCTGACAGATAGAGAACGGATGAAGAATCCACAATGGCTGAGTACATTAGCGTCTGTTTAAACCTTCAGCGTTAGCGACGACTTTTCTCAAAGCTGCTATCAAGGAATACGGTCGAACGTCTTCACATCTCTCCCAAAACGCTTGCCTGTGAATGCCCAAGAACCCTGATGTCCAAATCCATCACAACGGAAGGCCGCATTTTCGCTCGGCAAGTTGGCCGAGAAGTAAAGCGCCGCGAATTGATAGGTGCGTCGGCGATCTCCAATGGGAACGAAAGAGAGTTTTGGCCAGCCGCAAAATGGATAATTGGTCGTCTAGATGCCGACACCTCGCCGGTCAAACGCGTGGCCTGCCTCCAGGCCGTAGCTGCCCGCCTAAGGGCCGTACCCGATCATGACAGGGGAGCCTTTGTCGATATCGTTCGATTTGACGGCAAAAGGTCTTGCGAACTTATGTTCACAACGCTTGTCGCCGACGATCACCCGATGGAGGCAATGACAGGTCGGGAGGAGGGCGTTACCGCCCAGTGCCATTATTTCAAAGTTGGCCGTACCGGCCTTGATTTCAACGTCGGGGTTGTGACGGCATATGCTTCCGCACATGCCCTAGGTCGCCTCTGTGAACGCGGGCGTCGTCCGGTTGAAATTGATTACGGCATTGCATTCGTAGGGTTGTGCGGGAGAGCAGGCGTATTTCTTTCCACAGACAAACGGCTCTGGCGGGCGGAGATCAACATCGCCCTCAACGATGATCTCGTCGCAACCGGCTCGACCAAAGTAGCGGGTCAAGGCGAGGTCACAAGCACATTCTTCGATTGCAGAACGGTGCTTCCTCGTGATGCGTGTGATGGTGAGCAAATCGCACAGGCTGATGCTTTCGGTCAGGTATTGGAAGGTAAGTCTACGGTAGCCGCAATTCCTTTCTTGGCTCGGCCTAATGACTTTGTATTGGACACGCTCAAGCGTTGAAGCCAGCCAGCTCTGCACATTGATGGGGCCGATTTGGGCCGTCAAATGGCTAGGTGGCCGAAGGACCCCGGTGTTCACACCTGCGAGACCATGCTCAATCCTGAGCGAGTCCGTATTCGACAAGAATTTGCCCGTAGGCGTTTAGGTGGTACGTAGTGCCACTTCTCGCCGTCGTATCACCTTCAAAAAACGCGAGCCCATCTCCCGTAAGCAGACCGACCGAAAACAATGCATCAGCTATAAGCCGGTTGGTTGGGGAACCGGCTTGAAATTGAGGCAGCGTCTTGAGGTCTTCCACGAACGCCCGATCAACGATCTTCGAGACGCGGAGCGCTTTACTGAGGGGCAATTTGCCTGTGGCGGCCGCGGAGATCAAACGAGCAACGATGACTGGCTTCTCGATATCCTCCATGCGATCGATGAGAAAGAGAATTTGTTCGCCAAACTCCGCGTTTTTCCTTTTTTTGTCTAAGTCGGCGATGAAGGCCTTTCGGTCTGCCAGAGGTGTCTTTTCGAACTCTGTGGCGAGCGAGCGGTTAGTTGACGTGGCAGCCACAACTGCCGACATAGGTTTGGATGCCGCGATCACCTCGGGCGCGCTGGACGGAGTTCCTTTTTTTAGTGCGTTCACCGGCATTGTTCGCGCCGGGATTGCCATTCGCGATTACTTATTCCTGAAAAAAGTGGCCGCCTTTCTTGAGACGTTCGAAAAGACACCTCTGGC
>NZ_VFTJ01000033.1:0-34502 GCF_006439595.1 Mesorhizobium sp. B3-1-9 | reverse complement strand
CCACTGAGGTCGCAAAGGCCCTGGGCAAACTTTTACGGTCAATCTCCATCTCTATCCTCTCCTGCATCTTTGGCCAAACGTAAGATTATACGACTCAATGGCTGCTCCCGAGATTCCTTCTCACAGCGTGATGCAATAGACTCTTTCGCCATCCAACGGCACAAACGTGGGCGCTTTGATCGAGAGTTTCGGTTTTTTGCCCCCTTCGGACTTGAGCTTGCCGCCAGCTTTGAGTCGCTGAAGAACTAGTTGGCAGTCCGGGCCCAATGCCCGCTTCAAGTTCTTTGTGGGGACATAGTAAGTCGCGATTTTCCGGACCGTCTTGCGGTAGGCAAATGGCGGCCCCCACAAAAGAAGACCGCCGCCTTCGCTCAAGTCTTTTATCCCGTCCGTGTTCTTGTCGAGCACTGAGCGAGTGCGCTTCAACGCCCAATTGATGTCCTTCGGTTCGGGCGTGACCGTCGTTGAGCTGGCCAGATCGAAGATAGTTTGTACGGCCTTGGCAACGGGCTGCTCGAATGCAGGAAGCGTTCCCCATTTGCGGGCGAGCCGACCTGCAGCATAGGTCAGAGCAAAGGTGTTGACGACTCGGGCCGGTGCCTTCTTGGATGGAATCCAGGACCGAAATTCGTCGATGAACAGCCTGATTTGTTCACGAAGGGCGTCCGCTCCGTGTTCCTTGACGTGTTTCGCCACGCCCGCGACAAACTTGCGCCCCGCTGTGGCATATTCTTGATCGCAGAACTCTCTCAGATCGTTCATGGCCTCCTGCGGTTCAGAATACCCCTCGGGACATACCGTCATGATCGGGCCCTCAAACTTGATGGTGCATGTACGGCTGCCCGCTGCGGCAACGCTATCAGCTGCACCTTGCATCGCGTCCCTCGAAGCCTCGTTTGCTGTTGAGAGTAGGGCTAGCCTGACCCCCTTGTCCGGACTCTCCCCCGGCCTGCGTCGGCCCGAAGACGATGACTGTTTGAACGCCAGTTTGCCGGACGCCTTGAGCGCCATGTCCATAGCATTCTGCTCATCAAGGAAAAGCAACGAGTCGCGGCGTGGGCTTCGAAGTTCGTCGAACGACATTTCGCTGAAGTTCCAAGTATCGCCACCTCCTACTTCGCTGTTCGGGTCTCCCGCGTAGACACTCGCCGCCAGGATCGCGAACGTGGTTTTGCCGCACTCGGCTGGCCCCACCAGCTCGACAGAAGGGTTGACGATGTAAGCTGGGGCGAAACGCAGCAGCGGGCCAACAAAAGCGTAGCTCAGCAAGAAGGTCGCCAGTGGTTCGCCACCAACTATCTTCTCGACACCGGCCTTCCATGCCGTGATTTCCCCAACCGGCGTAAACCGGCCGTCAAGTTCAAAGGTGATCAGGATTTCGCTGTCGAGCCCATCTTCTCGCACAAGCGTGCCGTCGCCGAACACATAAATGGCGTCATTCACCCAGCCCGGCCTGCTGGCGACGAGGGCTTCGCGAATGCTCGTATACTCATCCAACGCGGCCAACAGAGCATCTTGGGGCTTGCGCGAGTGAAAGCCGAATCCGCGCTTCACCAGAGCGCCGAACACCTTCTTCGGGTTATTGAGCACATCGTCGGCCGAGAACCACAACGCGACCCTGTCCGTCCCGTAGCGATAGTGAATCTGGCCCTCTTGATCCTGCACCTTGTCGAGAACGCGCGGATCATTTGCTAACTGTTCAGTTCTGACTTTTTCCCCGTCTGCTGGCATCTCTCTTTTCGGATTTCCCACCTTCCCACCTTTCCCACCTAAGTTGTGCGCTCGCCGAAATTGGCGTTCGGTATCACTCGTCACCAGTTGCAGTTATGAAGGGTTCACCTCCAACATGCCCCTTGAAGGCATCAACCATGCTCCCGACGTCGTATTCCGAGGAATTCGCGAACCAGCTCGCGCAAATCGGCGCTCATGAACTGCCGCATCAAACGGGGCTGAAAGCCGATCAGGATCATGAGTTCGGCCATGCCGCGGTTCGCGTACCATGCAAGCCATTCAGCGCGCTTGGATGCTTGCATCCTGTTGCGCTGCCGATTTTGCTTACCGCGCCTATCCTCGTAACCGACCCGTTCCTCGGCCTCGAACTTGGTGAAGTACAAGCCAGAGCCCCCGGCGTGGTAAACCGTGTCAATTTGAGAGTCGTAGCGAGGGCTACCGGGGACCACCGCCGATAGCTCCTCACGCGTCGGCCCGGTGATGATCATGTGGACGTGCGGCTCGTAGAGCCGTGCACCGTCCTCTTCGATCAACGACACTTCCACAACCCCGAAGACCTTGGATGCGATGCCGCGCCGTCGCAGCTCCCGATGGATCATTTTGACCATCCTCAGGGCGGCCGTCGGCCGGAAATGGTGAAGTGATCCCACCGGCAGCCGGTGGCGTATCTTAGCCAGCGCGACGGTGTGCACGTTCTCGCCGTCGGCGAACAACGGTGCGATCTTCGCCAGCATCGTCAATCGGGCGCGGAAGCGCTCGTAGACGCAGGCGGCACTTTTCGCCGGTCCCCGGCTGAGGCTGTCGAAGCCGTCATGGATAGCAGACTTGTAGGTGCGAACGTCGAGACCAGCGGCCCCGACGTCATGGACGGCCTTGGCCTGCCTTCTCGCCAACCCGCTAATGGAAAACCTGACGAAAGATGCCTTGCCCTTGTGACGACGCCCGGTCTCTTCTGCCGCAGCCTTGGCCTCCTTCACAATGGCCTTGAGCCGATCGCGGATATCAAATTCGTGGTCGTAGATGAACTTGGAGAGCTTCATTTGCCCAATGCCCAGTCAGATTGTTCGGTGGAACAGCGCAGGTAAGGTAAGATCCTGAACCCAGACTGCAGGCACCTTTCGGAACCGGCAGTCTGAAGTTTCCGTGTAAGGGCGTCTTCGACCTTGCAGGCAGTCGCAGCCCTCAATCGGGCTTTACGCAGGAGCTACAAGCCTCTCAATCCGCCCTCTACTTCGAGGTCAGAAGGGAATCTCGTCATCGATGCTCGCGAGTTCGACCGGCTCCGTCTCAATTAGCTTGAAGCGTTTCCAGCCGTCACCAAGCTCACCGATGCACTCAATTGTGAGATGTCGCTTGTCGCCCCGACCCATGGAGATCAGCTTCGTGAATTGCTTCTCTGTGACCTCGATGGAAAACTCTTCGATCACCGGCGACGTCGTCGCTGAAGTCTCCATATCGGAAGGTTCACCTTCGTCGGGCTCGCCGCTCTCGCCGCTATCCAACTCATCGGAAATGGTAGACCCCTTGCCAACCAGCGCAGCCAGCGTTTTGTGGTCTTTGGTCGCATAGGCGGACCGCATCTTCTGCTTGGTTTCGCGGTCTTTTCCGAGGTACGGAAGCGTTTCGACGGCTTCCTTGTAGAGGCTTTCGATGCCGCCAGCCTTTTCAATTCTGGACCTTAGAACCTCTGGGTCATTCGTTCGCAGGCGCACGAAGTCCAGAACACGGGCTATCTTGTAGGCTCGGTCGCGGCTTTTTCTGAACCCAAAAACAAACTGGGCGACAATCGTGTTCCTATAGTCGGACGACTTCTTCGGGTTAATTTTTCGCTTTACCAGCTTAGACTCGTTGATATGCTTGACGAAATTCTTCCATTTTAAATCATCGCGACGAAATTCGTCCATTGCAACAAAGCAAGCTTGACAGAGCTCGATGTCTACTTCCTTGGTGGTCTTCTGGAATGAAATCCAGGCCTCCTTACACAGAATCAGCGCGCCGATAGGATCGCTTTTCACAAAATCGGCCGTTGGAATCTTGTGATCAGACGTTGAGTGCTGAGAACCGTCCGTTGAACTTCGCGTTACGCGAGGATTCTGATCCTCTGCTGCATGGTTGGAGATTATCCTCATTTTGCGCCTCCGCGATCAGATATGCTCGAATGCATACCGACATGGGCGAAGGCTCGCAGACCGGCGACACGACAGGCAGGTCGGCAATAGATAGCGCGACTGCCAATGAACGTGGTCCAATTGAGAGACGTTGGATACGACTGAGTTCTGAGATTTTTCATAAAGTGGCTCTCGCTATGAGAGCAGCGAAGGCAACTGGCCAAAAGCCACTGACCAACGCCACTCCCGGGTTTCGGTCGTGGGTTTGATCAGATGGCCCGCGATTGCGGTGGGGCCGTTCCCCCTTGGGACTGCGGCGGGCCGTTATCGGAGGCCGCAGCTCGTTATCTGATTGGCAGGCTTTTGGACTTCTTCTTTGTAGCAGGATTTAGTGAGTGTCCTGTGTATCTTGCAAGAGATAAGCAAAAATATTTTTCCGCCCTGCACGTTCGTGGCTGCGGTTTCGAGAGAGGTTTGAGATGCGAGTTAGACTACCTGAGCCTGTCGCAGCTATTTACCGAGCCGTTGAGCTGTTGGAAGCCCGCTATCCCGGTCGCAAATTCACTCCTGATGGGCATCTGGTAGGGTCCATAGGAGAGGTCGTGGCCGCAGAAGCGCTCGGCCTCACTTTATATCCGGGTTCGCATCCGGGACATGACGCATTCGATTTGAACGGTGATGTCCAGATCAAAATGACAGGAGGCAAATCGGTAGCCCTGTATGGAACCTGTACTCGCCTTGTAGTCCTACGCGTGATCTCGCCAGAGTTTGCTGAGATTGTCTATGACGGCCCTGGAGAACCAGCTTGGCAATCGGCCGGAAAGATCCAAAAGAATGGGCAGCGGACGGTCCGACTTAGCAAGCTTCAGGCAATCGCCAAGCACCGGACTGGCACTCCGGAAACCACCGAGACGATTGCCATTCAAGTGGAAGATGGGCTGCGAATAGTAGCCGCCAGCGAATAGCGGGGCAGCTTTGCAATCGCGGCCGCCATTGTCTTGAGAGTGACCTCGCCGTAGGTTTCGGCCACCGTCCTAGGTGCCTGCCCCTGAATTGCGTCAAGGATTCGTGGTGGAACTCCAACTTCCATTCCGATTGTTTTGAAGCGATGTCTCCAGCCGTGGTTAGGAGCTACCCTCGGGTCGGGAACGAAGCTACGACCGAACTCGGCTAGGCGGTTCTTTAGACCTCGCCGCGCGCCTCGACTGTCTTCGGCTGGATCGACATTCAAGAACAAGTGGCCATCGCCAGATTCCTGCACAAAGGCAGGAAACCCGAGGTCGATGATTTGTTGATGGAGAGGCACATTCCGGGCTTCATTCGTCTTGACCGTTCCAGCCTCGGGAGTGATGTGGATTATCCAAATGCCGTCACGTTGGAACACGTCCTGTTTTCGCAACTGGGCAAGCTCGCCAACTCGGGCTCCGGTAAAGGCGCAAAGCCATGGAATCCACCGCTTGGCTTGGAAAGTCTTCCAATTTTCGTGACCTTGCTCATGAGCTGAGGCCCCAGAAAGTATGGCCTTGGCTTCTTCGTCTGAAAGGTCCTTCGACCTAAGCCGGGCCGTCCTTCCCACCTTCAGGGTCACGCCTGCCGCCGGATTATGGGTGACAAGCCCGTTTGCAACTCCCCAATCAAAGACAACCTTCAAGGCGGACAGATTGCTGTCCTTGACTGTCTTCGCCGAAACCATTTTGCCGGTCTTAGGCGAGGGGGTGCTCAGCCGATGATTTTTGAATCCAATAACGTCCTTGGCCGTGACTTTCATTGCGTGATCGTGGCCAAGGAAATCGACAAAGTAGGCAAACGCATTTCGATAGCTGTCATAGGTGCTCGGCTTCCGGCCAGCGGCCTTGTTCTCTTTCCACCACCCTTCGACCAACTCCATTAGCGTGGCTGAATCAGATTTCGCCGTTGCATTCGTCGCGTCCGCTAGTCGAGATTCTGCCGAACGATGAGCTCGATCGGCTGGCCGCGGTTCTGATTCATAGTCCCCGCGTTCAAGCTTTTGCAGCGTCAAGCTGGCTCGTTGGAAAGCAGCGCCGACCGCCCGCGCGGTTCTCGTGATGCTCCATGGATCGGTGGGAAAATCATTCTCGAGAAGTATGTCTTTGGCCCTGCTAATGCATCCGGCCCTCATCGACCTCCAAAAGATATTCTCGATCGGCATCGCTCCTGGGATCGGGTCAGAGATCCCTTCCACTCCCGGAACTGGATCGGTCGAAGGCAAGGGATAATCGGTCCACATGCCGTCATAAAAGTCGGGGTGCCAGTGCAACTGTTCGCTCGGACTGTCATAGAATTTTGCAAGCCATTCATCGTGAACCGTCTGGGCTAGGGAGTGCGCCTCGCGGTCGGTGATGGGACGTGTCGGGGACGGGCTTCCCTCGGTGGATTGCTTTCTCAGTTGGTAGTCAGCGGAACCGAGCCGAATTCGCGAGCAATCAGCTTCGAATTCCGCGAGCACCTCTGCATATTTTCGCTTGGCTTCTTCAGGGTCTTTCGTCCCGAGCGTCTTGTTGACTTCCTTTCGGCCCGTGAGCGCGGTTATGTCCGCCGGTAGGCGCTTTCGAAACCAGTACACCCCGGTCTTACGATGTTTGACAGGACGGCTCATAGCAAGGACCATGTGTAGCACCCGTGTGTAGCAGTCGGGCAGGCCTAAGCATATAATTTTGCTAGTTTTTCAGCTGCGTCAACACCTTAAGAAGGTGATGGTGCCCAGAGGCGGATTCGAACCACCGACACGCGGATTTTCAGTCCGCTGCTCTACCAACTGAGCTATCTGGGCCTGTGCCGGCTAACGGAATGCGCCTGCCGGGTTTCGCGAAGGCGCCGGCGGCGCCCTTTGAAAGCGCGTGGGTTATAGCACGGGAATCCTGCCTGTCCAGCGCCTAGGTGTTGATTTCGTCAGGAAAGAAAAATCGCCGGGAAACGGCCTGTCGCCGGCTGCGCTCACGGCTCGTCCTTGGGCGTCGGGCCCGGCTTCGGGCTGTCCTCTTCTTCCTCTTCGCCGTCGCGGACGGGGATGACATAGGCGCCCTTCAGCCAGCGATTGAGGTCGATGTCCTTGCAGCGCGCCGAGCAGAACGGGTAGTGTTCGCGCGCCGAGGGTTTGCCGCATTCGGGGCAGGGCCGCTTCGGCCTCAGCGGCGTGACCTTGTCGTCCAGACTCATGAGCGCGAAGCGTGCCAGTTCTGGTGCGCCTTGAAGCCTTCGCCCGCAAGCAGCGCCACGCTCTCGTAGAGCGGCAGGCCGACCACATTGGTGTAGGAGCCGACCAGCTTGACGACGAACGAGCCGGCCAGGCCCTGCACGGCATAGCCGCCGGCCTTGCCGCGCCATTCGCCCGAGGCGACATAGGCGTCGATCTCCTCGCGCGGCAGCCGCTTGAAGCGCACCCTTGTCTCCACCAGCCGCTGGCGCAGCTTGCCGCCGGGCGTGATCAGGCAGATGCCGGAATAGACCCGGTGCGAGCGGCCGGAAAGCAGGCCGAGGCAGTTGATGGCGTCGTCGATCGTCTCGGCCTTGGGCAGGATGCGCCGCCCGACCGCCACCACCGTGTCGGCGGCGAGGATGAAGGCGGGTGCATAGTCCTCCTCGCTCTTCAGCGAGGCCAGCGCCTTCTCGGCCTTGTCCTTGCAAAGGCGCTTGGCCAGCGAGCGCGGATGCTCGGCGCGCAGCGGCGTCTCGTCGACATCGGCGGGCAGCACCCGGTCCGGCTCGATGCCGGCCTGCTGCAGCAATTCGATGCGGCGCGGCGAACCCGAGGCAAGCACGAGCTTCTGCAGGATGCTCATGTGAGCATGATGCCGAAAAGTGTGAAGCGGTTTTCGGGCGACATCATGCTCCACTCTTTGATTTGGAGCCGGATGATTTCAGGTCGAACAGACCTGAAATCATCCGGCTCTAGCTTCGCGCGGACTGTTACTTGAAACGGTAGGTGATGCGGCCCTTGGTCAGGTCGTAAGGCGTCATCTCGACCAGGACCTTGTCGCCGGTCAGCACGCGGATGCGGTTCTTGCGCATGCGGCCGGCCGTGTGGGCGATGATTTCGTGTTCGTTTTCGAGCTTCACGCGGAACATCGCATTGGGCAGCAGTTCGGTGACCACACCTGGAAACTCGAGGACTTCTTCCTTCGGCATTCGATACCTTTGCTTGGATGGGCGTTCCGGCGCCTAGAGCACGATGCCGAAAAGTGTGAAGCGGTTTTCGGACGACATCATGCTCTACTCTTGATCTGGAGTCGGGTGATTTCAGGTCGAACAGACCTGAAATCACCCGACTCCAACCGGAATTTGCGCGGAACCTATATGATAATCATCCGCTTGTGAACAAGCTTAATCCGGGGCGCTTTCAGCCCCCGGTGCCGCAAAACGTCGACTTATGCGGGTTTTCAGCCGCTCGCGCACGTCGCGATAGGCGGCCATGATGTGCTCGCGCGTGCCGCCGGTGTCGGTCGGGTCGGGCATCGGCCAGTATTCGACCTCGACGGCGAGCGATCGGGTGAGCTCGAGGGCCGCATGATGCGCTTCCGGCGCCAGCGTGACGATCAGGTCGAAATAGTCGTCTTCGAGCTCCTCCAGCGTCCTGGGCTGGCGCTCGCCGAGCGACAGGCCATCTTCGGCAAGCACCGCGTCGACGAACGGATCGCGCTCGCCGGCGCGCACGCCGGCGGAAGCGACGAAGATGGTGGCCGGAAGCATGCGGCGCGCCAACTGTTCCGCGATCGGCGAGCGCACGGCGTTCATGCCGCACAGGAACAGGATCGAGTGAGACAGGGCGGCCACTAAAGCATGGTCCCAAAAAGTGGGAACCGGTTTTTGGAAAAGATCATGCTCCAACCAGAGAGCATGATCCCGAACCGGAGGTCAGCGCACGCAAAAAGTGGGAACCGGTTTTTGGAGAAGATCATGCTCCAACAAAAGAGCATGATCCCGAAAAGTGGGAACCGGTTTTCGGAAAAGATCATGCTCCGACAAAGAGCTGGATCAGGACGGTGTTTCAACGAAACGTCATCCTGATCTAGCCTCGCCAGTGCAGCACGCAGACCAGCGTGAACAGCCGGCGCGCCGTGTCGAAGTCGATCTCGATCTTGCCGGCGAGCCGGTCCATCAGCGTCTGCGAGCCCTCATTGTGCAGGCCACGCCGGCCCATGTCGATCGCCTCGATATGGCTCGGCGTCGAGGAGCGGATGGCCTCGTAATAGCTTTCGCAGATCAGGTAGTAGTCCTTGACGATGCGCCTCAGCGGCGTCAGCGACAGGATGTGGGTGACCACCTCGGCGCCGTTTTCACGGCTGACGGCGAAGACCAGACGTGACTCGGCCAGCGAAAGCTTCAGCCTGTATGGACCGGCGCCGTCATCATTGATCGGCCGAAACCTGTTCTCCTCGATGAGGTCGAAGATCGCCACGGCCCGCTCGTGCTCGACGTCGGGCGTCGAACGTCCGATCGATTCGTCGAGCTCGACGTCGATCAGCCTGTCGCGGATTTGGTCGTGGCCGGACATCGCTACATGTTCAACCTGATCGCGACGGAGCGGGCATGGGCATCGAGGCCTTCCGCCTTGGCAAGCGCGATCGCGGCGGGCGCCAGCGCCTTGAGCTGATCCGGCCCGAGCTTCAGGATCGAGGTGCGCTTGACGAAATCGAGCACGGACAGACCTGACGAGAAACGCGCCGAGCGTGCCGTCGGCAAAACGTGGTTGGAGCCGCCGACATAGTCGCCGATGACCTCCGGCGTATGGCGGCCGATGAACACGGCGCCCGCGTTGCGCATCCTGGAAAAGAAGCCCTCGGCATCGTCGAAAGCGAGCTCGACATGCTCGGCCGCGATCCTGTCGACCAGCGGCAGCGAGGCCTCCAGCGTCGGCACCAGGATCACCGCGCCGAAGTCGCGCCAGCTCGCGGCCGCTGTCTCGGCGCGCGGCAGCACCTTGAGCTGGCGTTCGACCGCCTGCTCCACCGCCTTGCCGAATTCGGCGTTGTCGGTGATCAGGATCGACTGCGCCGATATGTCGTGCTCGGCCTGCGCCAGAAGGTCGGCCGCGATCCAGTCCGGATCGTTGTCGGCGTCGGCCACCACCAACACTTCCGACGGCCCGGCGATCATGTCGATGCCGACGGTGCCGAACACTTGGCGCTTGGCTGCCGCGACATAGGCATTGCCCGGACCGACGATCTTGGCGACCGGCCTGATCGTTTCGGTGCCGTAGGCAAGGGCCGCAACGGCCTGCGCGCCGCCGACGCGGTAGATCTCGGAAACGCCGGCAAGGTCGGCGGCCACCAGCACCAGCGGATTGATGACGCCGCCCGAGGCCGGCACGACGATGACGATGCGCTCGACACCGGCGACCTTGGCCGGCACCGCGTTCATCAGCACCGAGCTCGGATAGCTCGCCGTGCCGCCCGGCACGTAAAGGCCGACAGCTTCGATAGCCGTCCAGCGCGAGCCGAGCTCAACGCCGGCGGCATCCGTATAGCGGTCGTCCTTGGGCTTCTGCCGCTCGTGATGCGAACGGATACGCTCACGCGCGAATTTGAGCGCCTCGACGGTCGCCGGATCGGCCGCCTCATAGGCCTTGGCGATGTCGTCCTTCGAGACGGCGATGCCGAGCGCGTTGAGATCGGCTTTGTCGAACTTGAGCGTGTAGTCGATCAACGCCTTGTCGCCTTCGGCGCGCACGCGCTCGATGATGCCGCGCACCACGGCCTCGACGTCGGCAGACACCTCGCGCTTGGTGGTGAGGAAGGCCGAAAAGCGTTGCTCGAAATCGGCGTCCTGGTGTCGGAGCGTAATCGCCATTGCGCTTTTAGCCTCTGTGCACGGGTCGCGAGGTGGCTTCCCAGGAGCCGCCGACATCGGCAAGCCGTGCCTCGACGCATTCGACGTCGAGCATGATGGTGCCGCCGCCCGAAAACACCAGTTCGACGATGCCGGCCGGCTTGCTGATGGCGATGAAGCTGATCGCCAGCAGCGACAGCACCTCGGCCGGCTTGTCGCGCGCAATGCCGCTGGTCTTGGCGCCGAGTACGCGATCGAAATGCAGAACGCTCTGGCGCCGTTCATTGTGCTGGCGGAACAGGCCGGATTTCGCTTCCCAGACGAAGCGGTTCATGGTCAGCACGAAGCGCTTGGCCGCCGGCAGATATTCAAGATCGGAGACCTTTATCACGGCGTCCTGGACATGCGCCGAGACGATGCTCAGATCCTGTTCGTCGAGCGCGATGAGCTTGAGAGCTGCCATGCCGAATGCGCACCTGAAGGTTGATAATTCAGCCCTCTGTTATGCGGTCTTTCCCGCCGGTGCAACTCGCCCGAGGCAGATGCGGGTAAGCGTCAGCCCGAAATCCGCTCGATCACCGCGCCGCACCCGGAAAGCTTCTCTTCCAGCCGCTCGAAGCCGCGGTCGAGGTGGTAGACGCGATTGACCGTGGTCTCGCCCTCGGCGGCAAGGCCGGCGATCACCAGCGACACCGAGGCGCGCAGGTCGGTCGCCATCACGGGCGCGCCCTTGAGCTTGGCGACGCCGTCGACAATCGCCGTCTGGCCGGAAAGCGTGATGTGGGCACCCAACCGGGCGAGCTCCTGCACATGCATGAATCGGTTCTCGAAGATCGTCTCGGTGATGCGCGACTTGCCCTTGGCCATCGTCATCAGGCCCATGAACTGCGCCTGCAGGTCGGTCGGGAAGGCGGGGAAGGGGGCGGTCGTGACGTCGACCGGCGCAATGCCGGCACCGTTGCGCTTGACGCGGATTCCCTCATTGGTCGGCGTGATCTCCGCGCCGGTCTCGACAAGAACGTCGAGCGCGGTCTGCAACAGATCGGGTCGGGCGCCGTGGAGCATCACGTCGCCGCCGGTCATGGCGACGGCCATGGCGTAGGTGCCGGTCTCGATGCGGTCGGGGATGACGCGCACGCGGGCGCCCGACAGCGCTTCGACGCCGTGGATGGTGATGGTCGAGGTGCCGGCGCCGTGGATCTTGGCGCCCATGGCGATCAGGCATTCGGCGAGATTGACGATTTCCGGCTCGCAGGCGGCGTTCTCCAGCACTGTCTCGCCCTTGGCGAGCGAGGCCGCCATCATCAGCACGTGGGTGGCGCCGACCGAGACCTTGGGAAACACGTAGCGATTGCCGATCAGGCGGCCGTTCTTGGTCTTGGCCATGACATAGCCATTGTCGACGTCGAGCTCCGCGCCGAGAACCTGCAGGCCCTCGAGGAACAGGTCGACCGGGCGCGTGCCGATGGCGCAGCCGCCGGGCAGCGACACCTTGGCCTCGCCCATGCGGGCAAGCAACGGTCCGATCACCCAGAAGGAAGCGCGCATCTTCGAAACAAGCTCATAAGGCGCGGTGGTGTCGACGATGTTGCGGGCCGAAAAATTGATCGTGCGCGAATAGCCTTCCTGCTGCTTTTCGCGCCGGCCGTTGACCGAGTAGTCGACGCCGTGATTGCCGAGGATGCGGATCAACTGCTCGACATCGGCCAGATGCGGCACGTTTTCGAGCGTCAGCGTATCGTCGGTGAGCAGCGAGGCGATCATCAGCGGCAATGCCGCATTCTTGGCGCCCGAGATCGGAATGGTACCGGCAAGCTCCTTGCCGCCGACAATTCTGATGCGATCCATGAGAAAATGTCCCCTCGGCCAGAACAGGCCGGTTTCAATCGGTTGATGCGCCCGGCTTAGACCATTGGCCGGCTTGGTTCAAGAAATAGGATTTTCTTGAAACCGGACCAACTGTGACCGGCCAGTATGGCTGATTTGGTCAGTCCTTGTGCATTTTTCCAGCAGCCGGCAATCCTTCGGACCTTTGATCCGCATCGCGGGCGCGCTGCTTGTCAGTGTCGCGGGCGCGCTCCTTGTCAGCGTCGCCGGCGCGCCGCGACCGCGTCTGGGCCTTGCGCTTCTGCAGATTGGCGCGCAGCGCCTCGGCCAGCCGGTCCTTGCGCTCGCCGTCGCCTTTTTTCGGTGGATTTGCCTTGTCGTTCATCGTCCGATCCCTGGCCGGCGGTCAGCCGGCCGCGATTCCGCAATGGCTAGCATTTTAACGCGCCCATGTCATGGAAGCGGGCCGAGAGCCGATTTCACGCTATGGATCAGCCGCGCATGCCGCCCAAACCCGCATAATTGCCGGCAAGAATTAGATGCGACGCTTTGGGTTTTTCTTGGCCTTGCGCTTACCGGTTCGATATGGCAGAAGCGCCGCCATCGCAGGCTGCGGTAGCTCAGTGGTAGAGCACTCCCTTGGTAAGGGAGAGGTCGAGAGTTCAATCCTCTCTCGCAGCACCAGCTTTCCAGAACATCGAAGTGAGCCTGTCGGGCGATCGCGCCGGCTCAGTTGGTGACGTGCGACAGCCGCAGGCCGGCTTCCTCCGAGGCCTCGGCCATGCCTTCCTCCGCGAAGCGGAACATGTCCTCGAAATCCAGCTCACGCTCGAAAATGACGCCGCCGACACTGATCGCAAGCACGTCCTTGTCGCCTTTCGGCGCGAAATAGATCTCGCCGACCGTGCCGCGAATGCGCTCGCCCACGTCCTTGGCGTCCTCTTCGCTCGCGCCCGGCAGGAAGACGCCGAACATCGAGGTTCCGATCCGGCCGATCAGATCGTCCTTGCGCACCGCGGACCGGATGGCCGACGCGATCAGCCGCAAGGCCTCGTCGCCCCATTCGAGGCCGAAACGCAGGTTGATCGATGTCAGATGTTGCGGATGGATGACCAGAAAGGCCCCCGAGCGCGGGCCGATCGGTCTCGCCGCCCTCCTGTCGACCATCGAGGTGAACACCTTGCCGTTCAGGCAGCCCGTCAACTGGTCATAGGTGCCGGACCTGGTGAGTTCCTGCCGGTAGCGGCGCATCTCGATCTGTTGCCAGCCGGTGAGGGCAAACAACGGCAGACCGATGACGATCGGCACGACGATTGCCGTAACGGCCCCGCGGCCGAATGGTGTGAGGCTGTCGCTGAAAAGCAGCAGGTAGTTCAACCCAAGCGAAAGCGCGACGCAGGCGGCGGTGCCAAGCACGGCCAGCAAGATGAGGTGCTTCCACGTTTGAACCGGCGCGGTCGGTGTTTTCGTGGTCAAGGGCCAATCTCCTGTTCGACGCATCGTTTACAGGAGGCCGGTTACGATTTCGGTGTCAGGAAAGCGTACAATTTGATGCAAGTCGGCATCTTCTCCATGGCAAGCGCTGAATCCGGCGCGCCAGCGGCCGCGGCCCGCGGCTGATGACCGGCCTGGTCGTCGCCCCAGGTTTTAGAATTGCTGAACCGCTCTGACCATTCTGCTTTCACGCAAGTCCGCGAGGAGAACTGGCCACTGACTTTCCCGCTGTCGCGTTATTGCGGTGGGCCGAAAATGCCCATCCGGGCGTTTCTCGCCACCACCTCCGCCTTGCCGTAAATGCCGGTCGGAGCGGCCATCGCCCAGCCGTTTGAAACCAGCCAGGCGCCGACATCCTGCTTGCCCAGCGCGCAGGGCGCCGCGATGGCGAAACGGTCGGCGTCCGGCGGCAGCAGGCATTTCAGCGCCCGGCCGCGCAGCCAGGCGTTGAAGACGGCCCGCGCCCGCTGGCCGCAGGGCCAGGCGATGTCGTCAAACGTGCAGGTCCTGTCCGGATCTATGTCGACCGTCCCGCTGATGGCGACCGTGCGTCCCATGGCTTCGAAGACCGCCGAGGAGGTCGCGACCGGACCGAAAAGCAGGGTCTCGCGCCAATCCTGCGGCATCGGCGTCTTCGGTCGCGGCGCAAGCCCGAGTTCGCCAAGCGGAGGACGCGGTTCGATGCGCTCGATCCGGGATGGGTCGAGCGGCGGCGGCGCAATGAGATCCTCGGCGATCTTGCGCGCCGGCTGGCCCGGCCGCGCGTCATGGATCGGGGCATGGGAGGCCGGCTTCAGGTCACCGGCGCCCTGAGCCGATGCGATCGAAGCGGGCGGCAGTCGGCGCCCGCCCTCGGCGATCAGCGCCATGCCTGCGAGCAAACCGAGACCGCCGAGCGCGGACGCCAGCAGCGGGCGGCCGGGCGGATTCGCCTGGCTCACGCGCGGAACCCCGCGAGGTCGCGGCGGCTGTCGATGATGCCGCCCGAGCCCGACCCGTTAGCTCCTGTCGACACGGCGTCACCCCGTTGAACCGGATCATACATTAGACATGAGCGACAATCCTTGAAAAGCAAGGCGTTGCGTTAAGTGTCGCGCAACCAATGCGGCCTAGAATCGGTGATCGGATGTCGAGGGGATGACACGATGCGCAAGCCGATACTGCTTTTTGCCTTTCCGGCCCTGGTGCTGCTTCTGCTGGCGGCGGAGCGAGCGGCAGCAATGCTTCTCGGCTTCTATCCGGCGAGCCCCGCTGTGTGGCATGCCTGGCTGGAGCTGCGCCCGTTCTCGACCATGTTCTGGCAGCAGATAAATCTCTATCTTGGCGGGTCGATGGCGCTTGATGCTGCCATCATCGTCTTTGCGACGGGCGGCTGCTGGATGGCCAGCCGCTCAAAATGGTCCGCCGGCTTCTTCCTCGCCAACCATGCAGCCATGCTATTCGCCGGTCTGATGATCGCGCTGAGCAGCCATGCTGAAACGGCGAGCAGGATTGCCGCCTTCACGACGCCGCGCGGCTGGCGGTACTCGTTGATGGTCGACCTCAGCCTGCAGAACTGCCTCGTGTTGTGCCTCGGCCTCGCGGCCTGCGCCTATTGTCACGCCGCATTCTTGAGCGAGAAGAGGTTGCGCAGCGAAACCCGCTCGGTCCGCATGCTGACGCTGCAGCGCGATCTGTAACCGGCCGACCAGGCGGCGACAGCCCGTCTGCTCAGTTGATCTTCTTGTAATAGACCTTGCCGTCGGGTTGCTGGATGCGCTGGTAGGCCGGGTTGGGGCCTGGAGGCGCGGCCTTCCGCTTGAACGAGGGCCGCGCGTCGGCGGCATCGGCACCGCTTTCGTCGGCCGCGGAAGCATCCGCCACCGTGGTGTTGTCGAGTAGGGCTGGCTCCGGCGCGCCAGGTGCTGGCTCGCTGGCGGCGACGGGCTGGCCTTGCTCCAACTTGGCGATATTGCCGTTGATCTGGCCGAAATTCGCCTGCAACTGACGGTCCAGCGTCTCGAACCGGCTCTGGAAACCGTTGTTGACGGTGTCGATGCGGGCGCCGATCCGCTGCTCGAACTGGCCGAGCTCTCCCAGCCGCGCCTCCATCGTCTTGAGGTCGTTGACGCCGCGATAGAGATAGACGGCGGCCGTCACGTTGACGAAGGTGACGAGCGCGGCGCCCACCGCGAGGACACCGATCAGTCTGGCGCGGCTGGGCTTCCCCGGACCGGCTTCCCTGTGACCGAGTTCGATTGCCGGAACGTCCGGCTCGCTGATCATCGTCATTCAACCACCACCTTTGCGCCCACCGCGACGCGCTTGAAGAGATCGATCACATCGGTGTTCGTCAGCCGGAAGCATCCGGACGTGCCGTCGAAACCGACGCCCTTGGGATCGTTGGTGCCGTGGATGCGATAGAGCGTGTCGCGTCCGTCGCGCGACAGATAAAGCGCCCTGGCGCCGAGCGGATTGTAGGGACCGGCCGGCACCATCGCCGGCAGTTCCGGCTGGCGCGCGCGCATTTCCTTGGGCGGACGCCATTCCGGCCATTCGGTCTTGGAGGCTACCTTGACCGTTCCGGTCCAGCCGAAGCCGTCGCGGCCGACGCTGATCTGGTAGCGCAGCGCCTGGCCCTGGCCCGTCACCAGATAGAGCGCCTTTTCGTGTTTGCGGATGACGATCGTGCCCGGCGGCTCGCCGGTCTCAAAGGCGACCGCCTTGCGCAGGCTGGGGCCCATGGCCGGCAGCGGCGGCGATCCGGCCTCCGCCAAACCGCAAGCCGACATCGACGCGATGCCGATCAGGCAGGCAGCCGCGAGGCGCGCCGTCACCCAGTGCGTCGAGCTAGCGCTGGGCATTGTCCAGCCGCTCCTTGAACATGCGTTTGAGGTCCTTGTTGAAGCGCGCGCGTCCGTCCACCTCGGAAGGCAGGATGGCGCGGTTCAGCGCGTCGGCCAGAAGCGCGTTGTCCAGCGCCAGCGACTTGATGTGCGGCGCCTTGAAGATCTTCTCCAGCTCGCTGCGCGAGAAGTGGTTGCCGAACCATTTGCGCTTGTGCTTGTTGGCGACCAGCGTGATGCTGACCTTGTTGCCGCGCAATTCGCGGATCTTCTTGTAGAGCCGCTTACCTTGCCGCAGCGAAGCGACATTGAGCTCGAAGACGATGAAGATCTCGTCGCTCGTGCGCAGCACCGAATCGTGCCACGGCGTCTCGATATTGGGCAGGTCGATGACGATGTCGTCGAAGCGATAGGCGACGAGGTCAAGCAGCCTGAAGACGAAGTCGGAACCGTGCGGCTCGAACGGCAGCTGCGGCCGCTCGAAAGAGTAGAGCGTGAGGCCGGACGGCCGCGACAGCTTGATGACATCCATGAGCTCGACGTCGAGCCGGTCCGGCTGGCCGATGATGCCGGAGAGGTCGAACTGGTTGAACTGGTTCAGGTAGGCGCCGCAATTGGCGCTCTGGAAGTCGAGGTCGACGAGGCAGGTCGAGGCCGCGCGCTCGGCCGATTTCGAGGCAAGGTGCTCGGCCGCCGAGATCGCCAGCGTGGTTGCGCCGGCGCCGCCGCTGGCGGCGATGAAGGTGATGATGCGGCTCTTGGTGCCCTGGCTGCCGGTGTCGTGGAAGGTGACGGCGTTGAGCAGCTCCTTGGCGTCGAGCGGCTTGTGCAGCCAGTCCGACGCGTTCATGCGCACCAGGACGCGCGTCTGCTCGGAGGTGAGCTCGTCGGAGATCGCGATCAGCGGCACCGAGGCCCAGGCCGCGCGCGCCTCGACGATCGCCGCATTGCCGAGCAGTTCGCCATTGCCGAGATCGAGGATGATGATGCCCGGCCGGCTGTCGACAGGCGGCCCTTTGAGGAACTCCGCCGCGTCCGAGACCTTGACGTCATAGATCGCCAGCGCGTCGAGCCGCGTGGTCACGTCGCGCTTGAAATTAGCATCGGCGGAAAACAGCGCCACCTGCTTTCGCTTGGTCGGGAGAACTCTGGTGTCGATGGCGTTCATGGTGGCGCGCTCGTTTTCAAGTCTTCGCCCGTGACCGTGCTCAGCATGGAGGGCATGTTGATGTTGGCGAACCCCATCAGTCCGCTCAGGAAGAAGAACTGGAAAGTTCGGTTCTGCAGGTTGACTGTGATGGTCGGCACAGGGCCGCCGAGCCTGGTCTGGAATCCAAGTCCCGTTGCCGAATAGGTTATGACCACGTCGGTTCTCAAGAGGCCGGGAAAGAAATGGCACATGCCGGGCCTTTGGGTTCCCGTGAGGGCGGGGCAGGCATCGTCGTTGGTGACGGCTGTGTCGCCTCTGAAGATGCGGCTGAAGGCGTTGACGTCGAAGTTGGCGGAGTTGCCATTACAAGCGCCAGTGCTGCCGGTATATTGGCAGACGAACGGGGCATAGGCGCCGGCCGCAACTGGCGCCCCTGGCACCGATGTCGGCGCCGCGGCCGCAAGCACGGTTGCCTTCACTACGGGATCGGAAATCGAGGCAAGCCTTGCGCCGATCTGCACGGCCTTGGTTGCACCATTCCATTGATAGAGGGCGTAACCGAAATCGACGAAGCCGAGCGTCAGCGCAAATAGTAACGGCGCGACGATGGTCATCTCGACCATGGCCGAGCCCTGCTCTGATTTTGCGAACAGCGTCATCATCGTCAGAACCGGATCAACCGCTCCTCATGGAAGCCGCTTAGGGTGATCGGGCCGATGTTGAGAAGCGCCAGCATACCGACGCCGCTATAGGGATAGGTACCTGCCGCTCTGACGATGCAGACTTGCGGAGTCACCGACCGGTATTGGGTAACGCCGGCAACGACGGCGTCATGGCACGAGCCGCTGGCGCCAATGGTCACCGTGACATTCGCCTTCTGCCACCCGCTGACGCGCGGTGTGTTCGTCACATTGCCGCTCACGACAGTCAGTGAAGCCGTGCCGTAGACAGCGATGTTCGTTGCCATGTCGGCGCAGTCGATAGCCGACCAGCCGACATCGGTGTACATCTGGCTGTTGCAACGAGCCCCGAAGCGGGCTGCGTCGGTTAGCCCGGCTTCCATCAGCAGCTTGTCGTGAATGAGATTGCCGAACTCAAATACGCCGGCCGACAGGAACAGCATCAGCGGCGCGACGAGGGTCATCTCGACGAGCACTGCGCCACGCTGATCTTGGCGGAATTTTTTCAGATGACGTGCGATGTCTTGAAACATTGACGTCACCTGTAGAGCTGCGCTTCGTCGCGAAGATAGTTGTCCAGCGTGCCGCGTCCGCCTTTACCCGTGATGTCGACCAGTTCGACATAGATGTTCTTGCCGTCCTTGATCGGCTCGGTGATGAAGAAACTGCCGAAGCGCCTGACCGGAACCGTCGCTCGGCCCTTGAAACTCACGCCGCTTGCCTGGAGCGCACTGCAGTCCAGGATCGCGCCGTAGAGCAAGCGGCGGTCGGTAGTGGTAATCGGTGTGCCTGCCGCTGCCGGAGGGATGCCCTGTTCGCCGCCGACTGAGGCGTCGCCGACAATGCTGTCGGACGTGTTGCCATCGCCATTAGGATCGATCTCGTAGCGATAGGTCTCGTAGCGCGTCGGAAGGTCGGCGCCGGTGCCCGACAGGGCTGACGGAACAGCACGCGTAGGATGGTTGGCGGCCCAATAGCGGGCGAAATTCCAGTCGCCGGCGCCCATCCGGCCACCCATCATCGTGCAGTCGCCGGCGATCTGGCACGAATCGCGCTCGAGGCCAATTCCCTTGGTGGCATCTGTTTGGTAGTCGACCTTGTTGTCCGCGACGTACTGGTCCCAGTTTATTGCGCCCTTGCGCACGTTGACCGCGGGTCCGTCCGAATAATTGGAAGAGTTGATGCCGAACCGGGAGTTGATTCCATTCTGCACGGGACCGGAGTTCTGTCCCGGCTCTGTTTGGACGCCATCGCGCGAATAGCAGTTCTGTGGTTTGGAGTCCGCGAGCATCTTTTCAAGCTCGTTGGCGCCGTTTCCAAATGGTGAGGACAAGAAAGCGAAATTGCCCGGGGCGTACGATCCGTCACCGCGCAACACGATTTGCCGTCGACGATATTGCCTGCTTTGCGCCGCCTGCTCCAGTGTCACGCCCCCGGTGACACTGGTATCTTCGTACGGATTGCACATGAACACCGGGGTGTATTCGCAAACGCTCGACGTGAAGCCGGCGACTGCCGTAGCGCCGACGTTGAAATTGTTGCTGGCGGAGTTTCCGGTAAGAAATGAGGCTGGAAAGATAGCGGCAAATCCCTTTGGCGTGACCGTCACTTGAACAAACCGGGTCTCCAATTCGCCAACTGCAGGGTCGGTGTTGGCGTAGTTGGCTGTCGTTATGGCGGCGGTGTCGTCGGTCGGAAGGCTCTTCAGGAAACACCAGGAGATGTTTCCCGAACTATTGCACCGCTGAGTGCCGCCTGGCTGTCCCGAGGTCAGGGGATTTCGGCCGGATGTTGAGAAGTTGCTTTCATTGCTGACGAGCGTCGCCATGGCCCGTTCTGCACGACCCCAGGCGCCACTCGTACCGTCCAGCTCGGCCGCGCCAGCAAGCGCAAACGCATCGGTCCCCTTCTGCAAATCATTATGCAGATTGTTCGCTCGGCTCATGTCGATGACCAGCAGCGAAAAACCGATAATTGCCGGCAGCATGATGCTGACGAGGACGAGCGCCATGCCACGCTGATCACGCCAGAATCTGCGTATGGTCCCCAACATGACCTTGCTCTCTTTCGTCCTGCGCCGGCCCTCGTCGCCTGGCGCGACCCCGCATTTTTTTGCTCAGTTGGTGGTGCTCGTTCCAACCGACGGCCCGACATTGACTGTCATGTTCGTCGTCGGGCCCCCGCTTGGCGGAAGCTTGTATTTCTGCACGACGCCGACGGACCGCGCGCCGTCACCTTCGATCTTCGTGTTGTTGGACGCCGGATTGTACGGGTCGACCGTCTGCAGCAGCTGATTGGTCTTCTGCGAGTCGCCGGACGCCAGCGTCATCGTGTCGTAATTGTTCAGGTAGTCGGACGCGCAGCCCGCGAGCAGGCTGCTACCGAGAAGAACGAGCAGGAGCTTACTTCTTGACATAGAGCAGCTTGTCCTTCGATTTCACATCCAGCATGTGGCCATAGGGGCCGGTGACACCGTCGCCATGCTCGTACATACGGATCATGTCCTTGCTGACTTCGAGCTGGCCGAGCAGCACGAGTTCCGGGTCGTTGGCCGGCTTCGTCTTGTCGAAAGGCGTCGCTAGTTGCTCGCCGGGCTTCACCGGTCGCACGAGATGCGGCGTCACGATGACGACAAGCTCGGTCTCTTCCTTCTGCGTGCTCGAATTGTGGAACAGCGCCCCAACGATCGGTACCTGGCCGAGCCAAGGTACCTGGTCTTGCTGCTTGGTGTTTTTGCTCGAAAGCAGGCCACCCACGGCAAAGCTTTGGCCGTCGCGCAGATCGACCACGGTCGATAGTTTGCGATTGGTGAAGATCGGATCGCCGGCGCTGGTGAAGCCGGTCAGATCGCTGACTTCCGGCGCCAGCTTGATGTGAATCTTGCCGTCGTCCAGCACCACCGGCGTGAAGTTCAAATTGACGCCGAACTGCTTGAACACGATCTCTACTTCACCTTGAGAATTGACGCTGCGCACCGGCACTTCGCCGCCGGCATTGAAGCTGGCCGTCTCACCGGAAACCGTGGTGAGATTAGGCTCGGCCAGCGTACGAACGACGCCCTTTGATTCAAGCGCCTCGATGATGAGATCCACCTTGATGTTGCTGTCGATAACGCGGGTAATCAGCGCTGCGAACGGATTAGTATTCGACAAAAGCCCGGTAACGAGATCGCCGGCGCCGAGCACATGATTATCCGCATCGACTGCCGCAATGCCCGTACCTGTTCGCGTCGTGCCGCGGCTGTTTGTGCTCCTTATCGACACACCAAGATCGCGCCCGGCATTGCGCTTGGCCTCGAGGATTCGTACCGACAGATTGACCTGCTCGCTGTCGTCGATGGTGACGGCATTGATGATGGCGTCCGGGCCATATTGCTGAGTGACTTCCACGATGGATGCCAGCGTCGCGGCGTCCTTGACATGGCCGCTCAGGCGAACCTTGCCGTTGATCGAGCCGATCTCGATACGGGCCTTTGGCGCCACCTGGCGAATGGCTACCGCCATGTCGCTGACATCCTGGCCGACCTCGATCTGGATGGCGCCCAGCGAGCGCTTGTCCTCGGAAAACAGATTGACAGTGGTGGTGCCGACGGTTTTGCCGATGATGTAGAGCGTCTTGTCGGTCATCGGCTGCGCGTCGGCGATCTTCTCATCGCCGACGACGATGTCGCCTAAGGTAGCGTTCACCTGGATCGTGGCGGATTGAGAAACCGGCACGAACACGCGGTGCAGCGACGGACGCGACACGTCGATGAACCGGTCAGCCGCCCTGGCTGGATGGCCAAGCATCGCCGGTGCGACCAAGAAGGATAGCGCGACCGCCGCTATCCTAACCCAAGATCCCTGCATTCCCCGTCTCCCCGTTTGCTGCCTGTGGCAGCCCGCCGCGCCGACCGTCGTCAGTCTTGTCGCGGCACTTCGTATGATTCCAGCTTGACGCCGCGAAACACGCCGATTGTCGCGAGCTTGGGCGGTTCAGGCTGGACGTATTTGATCACTTCCTTCACTTGCTGCTGAGGCGCGGCAGCCACGATCGTGACCGGCTTTGTCTTGCTGATCTGGTCGATCTGGCTGCCGACCCGTTCCACCGCCTTGGCCAGTCCGTCGATCTTCTCGTCGGCCTGCTTGCGCGCGGCTTCATCAGCTTTCTGCTTATCCAACTCGGCCTGGCGCTTGGCGACATCGTCCGGCGTGTCGCCGGTCAGATCCGCCAGGGTTACTCTCTCATTCGTCTCACCCTTGCTGCCGGCAGCCTGGCGCAACGCCAGCGACAACTGGCCGGCTCCCGCAGCCAAGGTGAGCTTCTGGGCATCCTTGGTGCTGACTTCGACCGTGACGGCTTTCACGACTTGCGGGGCATCCTTGCTTTCATCTGCGACCTGGTCGACGGCAAGCACCTTCACGCTCTGCAGCAACACGTCGACGAAGCTTCTATCAGCGCCGTCGTCGCCGCGAACGTTCCGGGTCAGAAGCACGTCGACCCTGTCGCCTGGAAAGACAAATCCCGCGACGCCGAGCACGTCGTTGACGCGGATGGAAACTGCTTTCATGCCCTCGGCAAGCACCGCCGACAGCGTGGCCCGCTGGCCTGGGCCAGTAATTTTGGCAGCGAGAACAGGCTCATTGGCGCTGATCGATTGCAGCGCCTGGCGCGCCCCTTCGCCAGCCATCGCTTCCTTGACGGTCTTGAACGCACCGGTCGGGACCGCTCCTGCCGGCCATGCAATTTCGCGCAATTTGTCGACGCTCAGAGCGTCGCCGAATTTCAGGGGGACCGCCGCGACTACGACAGTGCTCGCTTGCACGCCGTTGGACTGCGCCAAGGCATTGCGCTGGCCAGCAAGCCAGATATTGACGAGCACAACCGCCAGGACGCCGAATATACCGGCGAGCACGATCATAATCAGTGTATTAGCGCGCATTTGCCCCAAGCCCCATTCAAGCAAACCCACCTAGCGCAGACAAACGGCGCCCAACTCGAGATTGCTTTGCTACATCTAGTCGACCGGGCCCGAAGGCCCTCTCCGGGCCCGGTCAGTTTCTGAATCAGCAGCCGGTCACGTTCGCATCGGTGGTCTTGAGATTGGTGCACAGCGTGGTCCACTGATCTTTGACGTAAATACCAACGCCAATGATGATCGCGATCACAGCTGCCGTGATGATGCCGATCAGAATGGAGTATTCGACCATGGCAGCGCCGTTATCGTCGTCACGGAACTGCCGGGCCAAGGCCATGAGCTTCTTCATGCCAATTTCTCCCTTGGGATCCAATTTCGACCAGGCCCGAGGGTCGTTTCCGGGCCTGGCCAATTTCTGGGTCAGCAGCCGGTCACCTTCGCATCCGCAGTCTTCAGATTGGTGCACAACGTGGTCCACTGATCTTTGACATAGATACCAACGCCGATGATGATCGCGATCACCGCTGCGGTAATGATACCGATCAGAATCGAATATTCGACCATAGCAGCGCCGTTGTCGTCGTCGCGGAACTGCCGGGCCAAGGTCATGAGCTTCTTCATGCCAATTTCTCCCTTTGGAGGTTTGAACCCGACGAGACAGAGCCAAGGAATGTACCCCATACCCAAGCATCCCCCGTCACGTTCAATCCTAGGTCGTGCGAAAAAGCAGTGTCAAACGGATTAACGGAAGCTTAACCTTTCAATACTCGGCTCTTGGCATTTTCATTTGGGACAAGGGCTTGATTCGCCTCATTTTTCAAGTCTCCTTAACCATTCATTCACAATTCGGCCACGGTTAGGTCTTTTTGCGGATGGGTTAGAGTTCCTGCATAATTCTTTATATCTAATGGCTTAGGGGCATCGTCCCCTTTGCTGCGGCAAAGGTCCTAGGACTTTAGTCTGGGGGCTAAAGATTGGCCCGAAATAGTTATGTGGCATCATCGCCACTTTTTTAACTATGTCGCAAGTAATTGCCGGTGCTTTGCCTCGCGCCGCTTGTGCCCCTTGTGGTTAACGCTTAGTTTCTGGCTTGGGGATATCGAAAGGGGCGGACGGCATGTTGGGTCGCTTCATCAAAGGGCCGGGTGAGCAGCGGGCGCCGCTGGTGGCACCCGTGGTTGCGGCGGCGAACGGAACAACTGCCGTCATTACGGCTGATGCCGAACCGCAAGCTCTCGACTTCCTGACCTTGAAGGTCGAGCTGCATCGCCACCTCATCGATCGCTTCAATCTGGCGGCGCTGGAAACCGCGTCGAAGGACGAGATCCTGGACGAGATCCGACCGATCGTGCGCGAGTTCGTGCGCAGCCGGAACGTTCCCCTGAATGCCCGCGAGCTCGATCAGCTGACCAGCGACACGGCCGACGAGATGCTAGGCCTCGGGCCGATTGAGCCACTGCTCAAGGACGATTCGATCGCCGATATCATGATCAATACCCATGAGCGCGTCTTTATAGAACGCCGCGGTACGATCGAGGAAACCTCGATACGTTTCCGCGACGAGGCGCATCTGCTGCGTATCATCAACAAGATCGTGTCTGCCATTGGTCGCCGCGTCGATGAATCAGCGCCCATGGCTGATGCGCGTCTGGCCGACGGGTCGCGCGTCAACATCGCGGTACGGCCGGTTTCGGTCGATGGTCCGCTGGTCTCGATCCGCAAATTCTCGAAGAATCCTTATTCGCTGGAACGCCTGATGGCGTTCAATTCGATCCGCCAACCGATGATCGACATGCTCAAAATCGCGGTGCAGGCGCGCAAGTCGATCCTGGTTTCGGGCGGCACCGGCAGCGGCAAGACGACGTTGCTCAACGCGCTGTCGAGCTACATTCCGTCGAAGGAGCGCCTAGTCACCATCGAGGACGCGGCCGAACTGCAGCTGCAGCAGCCGCATGTCGGCCGGCTGGAAACGCGCCCGCCCAATGTCGAGGGCAAAGGCGAGATCCGCCAGCGCGAGCTGGTCAAGAATGCGCTACGCATGCGGCCCGACCGCATCATCGTCGGCGAGGTACGCGGCGAGGAAGCCTTCGACATGCTTCAGGCTATGAACACCGGCCACGAAGGCTCGATGACCACGATCCACGCCAACACGCCGCGCGACGCCATCTCCCGCATGGAACAGATGGTGGGCATGGCCGGGCTGCCGATGACGCATGAATCGATCCGCGCACAGATCGCTTCGGCCATCGACATCATCGTGCAGACGCAGCGCCTCTCCGATGGCGGACGGCGCGTCGTCTCCATCTCGGAAATAACCGGCATGGAAGGCAACATCGTGCAGTTGCAGGAAATCTATCACTATGTCAGGCGCGACGTCGCCGCCGATGGCACCATTATCGGCGATTTCCGCGCCACCGGCGTTCGCCCGCGCTTTGCCGGGGAGGCGGCCACGCTCGGCCTCCACTTTGCCAAGGATGCCTTCAATCCGCAGGTGGCGCTGTAATGCTGACGGGACAGACACTGCTCTATTTCATCTATGTGGTTGCGGCCGCCTCAGTCATCCTCGCTGGTGAGGCCTTCTATCTTTCACTGGCCAGCCGGCGTTCGCGTCGGGTCGCGGTCAATCATCGACTCCGCCTTATCGCCAATGACGCGCCGGCAGAGCAAACATTGCAAAGCCTGTTGCGCGAACGTGGACTGACCGACTCGGGAGACTTCATCTCCAGTTTTGTTTGGTTAAATCGGCTGTACACCCAGTCGGGTGTTACAGGAAACCCGATGACTTTCGTCGTTTCGTTTGTTCTGGCTGGCCTGGCGATGGCGTTGCTGCCTTGGTTTTTCCTGCACGTTGCAGCGCCAGCAGCTTTCATCATCTTTCTCGTGGTAGGCCTTGCCTTGCCGCTTCTTGTTTTGCGCCGGGCACGTACCAAACGGATTCAGAAATTCGCCAAACAATTGCCCGACGCTCTCGACATGATCGTTCGTTCGCTGCGCGCAGGTCATCCTGCTTCCGTCGCAATAGGTCTTGTGGCGCGTGAGATACCTGACCCACTTGGCACGGAATTCGGCATTGTCGCCGACGAGATCACCTTCGGACTCAGCATGGAGCAGGCGGTCCGGAAATTGTCGGAGCGGGTCGGCTTCGAAGGCCTGCACCTGCTGGCCGTGTCGCTCGCTATCCAAGCCAAGACGGGAGGCAACCTAACGGAGATTCTTGCAAACCTTTCATCCGTGTTGCGCGAAAGGCAAAAGCTCAGACTGAAGATCAGGGCGCTTTCGGCCGAGGGTCGCGCGTCGGCATGGCTCATCTCGCTGTTTCCTGTCGTCATGTTTCTGATCCTGATCCTCGTTGCGCCTTCCTACTATGGCCAAGTCTGGGGCAGTCCGTTGATCCTGCCGGTGTTCCTGGCGTTTGGGACTTGGGCGCTGCTCGGCGACTACATCATGTATCGCATGGTCACGTTCGATTTTTAGGAGCGACCATGAGCCTGCTTTCGAATACAGACGACCTGGCCTTTCTCGTCTCTCTCGCGGTCTTCGCCGCCGCTGGAGCCCTGTTTCTGTTCGGTGCGCTGGTATTCCTGCCGGCGATGCAGACGCGCAAGTTGGTGACGGATAGCCTTGTCGGCGACGGGCAAGTGGATCGCCGATCAATCCTGGGACAAGACAGTCTCGCCAAGGCCGCGGCGCAAAAGCCGATCGAAGCCTATTTCAAATCGATGGAGAAAGAGCGCAACGAGCCTGACGCCCTCGAGGCCAAGCTCTTTCGAGCGGGCTTTTATCATTCCAGCGCGCCTCTCATTTACACGCTTTGCCGGCTGGGCGTCGTCGCCATAGGCTTTCTGGCTATTTATGCCCTCCTGTCGAGGATATTGCCGCCATCGCTGCCAGGATTCATTGCCCTCGCCGCGTCGTCGCTCTTCGGACTAGCCTGCATCGTTGTTCCCAGCATCATGCTTGATCGTTTCGAGAAGGCGCAAAAGCAGGTCTATCGCCGCGCCTTCCCAGACTTCATGGACATGATGATCACCTGCGCCGATGCCGGCATGAGCCTCGAGGCGGCGGTCGAGCGTGTGAGCCAGGAGATGGCAAGCACCCATAAATGGCTGGGCATCCAACTCTCGATCATGAATCTGCAATTGCGTGCTGGGAAGCCGCTTCGCGACGCCTTGCGCGAACTGGCGGACCGTATCGGACTTGATGAAGCCAAGGCATTGGCGGTGCTGTTCCGGCAATCGGAAGAACTCGGCACCAGCCTCACCGATGCCTTGCGGGTCTATAGCGCCGAGATGCGCGGCCAAAGAATTTTGTCTGCGGAAGAGCGCGCCAATGCACTGCCGGTCAAAATGATGATCCCGCTGGGGCTCTGCATTTTCCCCGTCGTGATGATGGTCATCATGCTGCCGGTGCTCATTCGCATGAAGGGCATTTTTTTCTGAATCGTCGTATGCTTATCTTCTAAAATAGAATCGGAGAGCATGTTGGGGCATATAGTGAAAAGGCCGATACGCCTCGCCGCCGCGGCAATGCTGCTGGCGGCTCTTGCCGGTTGTCAGTCGACCGATGGCAACAGCACCGGCGTCGTGCGTACCAATGAGCCCGCCAAAGGCGATTACACTGCCTTCGGCGACGCCTTCGACGGCCTCAAGACGGTGAGCGACGTCGACTACTACGCCTCCGACCAGGCGGTCACCGAGGCCAAGACGCAGTTCCGTTCCGAAAATTACGGCAATGCCGGCGCGTTGTTCTACAAGGCGACAAGGCTTGCGCCGAATGACGGCGTTGCCTGGCTGGGCCTCGCCGCGTCCTGCGACCGCATCCGCCGTTTCGATCTGGCCGACATGGCCTATGGTCGCGCCTACCGGTTGCTCGGCGCGACGCCGGAATATTACAACAATGTCGGCTATTCCTATTTGCTGCGCGGAAAGCTACAGGACGCTCGCAGCAACTTCCTCAAGGCTTATGAACTGGCGCCCAACGATCCGACCGTGGCCAACAATCTGAAGCTGCTGTCGTCAAGCGTGCAGAACATCGAACGGTAGGACAAGCCATGTTGCTGACCGCTTCGCTTGTCTTCCAGGGGCTGGCAATCCTATTGCTTGGGCGGATTGCCTGGACAGATTTCACCACGCAGAGAATATCTAACTATCACGTGCTACTGCTCCTGTGCCTCGGCCTTGGAACTCTGCAATTCCAATCATTGCAAAGTCATTCATGGCTGGAGATGGGCATGAGCGCGTTTGGCGGCGTTGCGCTGTTCCTTGCTCTTTTTCCGTTCTGGTTTTTGCGCAAGGTCGGCGCCGGCGATGTCAAGCTGATGAGCGTCACGCCGTTTCTGGTTGGTGGAAGCAATCTAGCTGTGTTTTCCGTGTTGCTGCTGATTTTCGCGATTGCCACAGCGGCGGTGATCAAGAATCCCTTCGTGCTGCCGGCAGGCATATTCCGCCAATATGTGCAGCACATGGACCAGGATGGCGTCGTGCCGTTCGGCGTGCCGATTTCGGCGGCCACCATCTGCGCGATAGCGTTCCAAATGTATCACGCCGTTGTGGTGGCAACCAGCTCGGGAATTCTGGAGCAGCTAAATTGATCGTTGGGGCGGGTTCAGGTTTTTCGTCGCAGCGATTTGAGGTGAACGTGGGGAGTTGAGGGAACAAGAGTGAAGAGCGTCGGCGACTACATCATCGCCCGCTTTGATGCGTGGTGCAGACTGGCAAGCGACCCCAGTTTTTACTTCGTGGCCGCTTTTCTGCTCATCGTCTTGGGATGCGATGTTGTTCGCAAAGGTTGGCGTCGGTCCTTGTCGCGACGCGCCATCGAAAGCATAGCGGCGACCTTAGCGATCTTCCACATAAATATCTTGCTGGTTCCTGGAATTTGGCTGCTTTCGGATTACGCAAAGCAAGCTTATGACCTGCTTGGCATACCGAGCATTCCGGGCAGCGTTTGGGCCGGCCGTCCCACATGGCTGCTTAGCTTCTTCGGTATTCTGGCTGCCGACTTCGCCAATTACTGGAACCACCGCCTCATGCATATGAAGTGGCTGTGGCCCGTGCACGCGATTCACCACTCCGACCCGGTCGTCAACGGTTTGACCACATACCGTGTCCACGCGCTGGAGAATCTCGTGATGTTGGTCTCCTACACCCTTTTGCTGAGTTGGATCGGATTGCCGAGTGATGCGATCGGCTATGGCGCCTTAATCGTCCTGTTCCACAACATCTATGTCCACATCGATGTCGATTGGGGACACGGCCCGTTGCGGTTGCTTATCGCGTCGCCTCGCTTCCATCGCTGGCACCATGCCGATGTGCCGGCTGCCTACGGCAAGAACCTGGCCAACGTTTTCCCATTCTTCGACTGGATATTCGGCACCTATAGGGTGCCTGGCACTTGCAACGTCCCCCTGGGGGCTACTGGCGTTCCGCGCAACGACGTTTTGAAATTGACGCTTTGGCCTCTGATTGAGTGGTCCAGGCTCGCGATCCGCTTGCTTCCAACGGTACGGCGCCAAGTCGTTGATGATCGAGGGGATATTCCGGCCGAATAAGTCAACCCACGGTTGGGTGCCGCAAGAGTTTGCCCGGGACCCGCCCCTCAAAACCCCGAAGTCGATTTCTCCACTAGCTTCAGCTGGCCCTTCTCCACCTTGAAAAACGGCATTGACCTTTGGCTCGAGCCGTCGGCGCGGAAGCGGAAGAGGCCGGTCGAGCCGCGGAAGCCGGTCGTGTTCTCCAGCACCTGCTTGTTGAAGCCGTCGGGGCCGGCCGAGCTCGCTATGCCCGCGCTCAGCGCCACCATGTCGTAGGCATAGGCCACGTTGACGTCCGGCTGGTACTTGTAGGTCGCCTTGAAGCGGTCGGCGATCGGCCCGGTCTCGCCCTCGTCGAGCGTCGCGATATAGGCGCCCTCATAGAGCGGATCCATCGGCCGCTCGAGCCAGCGGTCGGTGCCGATCAGCGTCACCGCCTTGCCGGGAATGCCTTTTGCCTTCAGCGCGGCGAGCACGGCGATAGGGCTGCCGTCGCCGCAGGCGACGACCACGGCGTCGGGCGCCTCGACCAGCGAGCCCATGTCGGACACCACCTTGGCGCCCCCATCCGTCGCCGAATAGGGCAGCGTCACTGCAAGCGTGGCGCCATAGATGCTGAGCGCGTTGGCGACACGGGATTCGATGGGGCTCGAATCCGCGCCCGAAGGCACCAGCAGCACGAATTTCTTGGCGCCTTTGCTCGCGATCGCCGCCGCGCCCGCCGCGGCACTATCGGCTTCGCCGAGCCTTACCGAATAGACGCCGGGGCCGCCGGCGAAATTGTCGGCCAGCGCCAGCACCGGCGGCCGCTTCGAGGCGGAGAGCTTGGCAAGGTGCTGCGCCGCCGCGAGCTCGGACGGCCCGATGACGACCTTTGCCGTGCCCGACGTGATCGCCTTCACCGCGAGGTCCTTGGCGTAGCCGCTGTCGCCGCGCGTATCCTCGATCGTCAGCGTCAAAAGCTTGTCGCCGAGGTCGGCCATCGCCAGCCGCGCGCCGTCATACATCTTCCGGCCGTTCTCGCCCGTGCTGCCAGGTGCCGAAAGCGGCAGCAGCATGGCCACCTTGGTCGGTCCCGCGCCGAGCGTCAGCTGGGCCTTGGCGGCGGCCGAGGTCGGACCGCCCGAGGTCGCGCTGGCTAAGGTTTGACCGCTTGCCTGCTGGGCGGGCGCCGCCGGAGTGCCAGCCTGGCCCGCGGGTGCTGCAATCGCCGATGGATCGAGCACATCCGACGCGCCGCTCTTGGACTGGCATCCGCATAGCGCCGCGACGAGCCCGAGAGCGATCGCCCCCGATGCATGTCGCCCAAAAGTGGTCCCGGTTTTGGGGAGACGACATGCATCCGACAAAGACCTGAAGCACGCCGCAACGATCCGTTTCGGCGCGGCGCGCTTCAGGTCCGGATCGTGCCGCTCAACTTTCATGATGCTTCCACCCATGTGCCGCCAGGTATTTGCCCCGGTCTGTCTTCAACCGACCTTACCGTCTTGCTTGCTTGGCCGTCCCGTGATTCTTGCGTCATGGTTTAGCCATCGAAGAGCCGCGCTCTCAGCGCCTGTATCGCCCTTGCTTGCGCCGGGCTGCGATATTCGGCGCATTTCATGTAGCGCGGCCCGGGCACGAACGATCGGCGCACGCAGACGCGTTTCTCCTGGCCGGTAATGGCGCCGTCCATGGAAGCGTCGGAGAAGCCGATCGTCGAGACGTCGGAGAATCCGATCGTCGCCACCGGCAGCGGCCCGGCCACATCGAGGCCTTCCCGTGCCAGGATCGCGCGTGCGCGCTGGCAGTAGTTGACCGAGCGGACCGAGAAGCGGGTTTCCCCATGCCCGGCCCGGTATTTCATCACGGTGGTGCAAAGATCGCCCGCGGAGAGCCTGTTTGCCTGCGCCAGATATCTGACGCCGAGCGCGATGTTGGTAGCGGGCTCGCCGAGCTCGTCGAGCGAACCGTGAAAGCCGAGCATCCGCGCCGTTGCCGGCATCACCTGCATCAGGCCGACTTCGCCATCGGCGCCGCGCACGCCGGGATCGAAGCCGCTTTCGATCTCCATCACCGCATGCGCCAGCACCGGCTCGAGGCCGTAGAGCGACGCCTGGCAAGTGGCGAATGCCTTGAATGTCTCGCGGGTCCGCTCCGGCGCCGCAGCGCAGTGCGCCGGCCGCGCCCTCAGCGGCTGCGGCCGTTCCAGCCAGTTGGCGTGGACGGATGTTTGACCGAGACCGAGCAAGGCGACCGCTAAAGCAATTCCAGGAAAAGTGCGTAGCGGTTTTCCGTTCGGAATTGGGTCAAAACAAGGAGATAGATCGTTTCGCCGTTTCCGTGAAACGATGAAACGATCCAGCGCGATCGCCTTCGGCAATTTTCCGTCGGCCACCATCGCAGCCAGTCGGCGTCCGCTTGCCCGTCAGCTCAATGCATATATTCGACCATGCGGTCGTGGAAGCACTCGCATTTGTTGAGCGTGTCTTCGTCCTTGTAGTTCGTCTTGAGATAGCCATAGGCCATGCCGCAGGCGACCTTGGCTTCCGACGCCCAGACGAAGGCGGGGCGCGACGAGTTGATCCATTCCGGACTGTTGGCGACGGCGACCGATTCGTCCATCAGTTTCACCACATGGTCCTTGAGCTCGACCATGTTGTCGGTCAGCACCAGGTCCGATGTGCCGACGGTGCGGCAATAATTCACCGCCGGCTCGCCGATGATGTCGGCGGTGAACCCCGTCGACCCAGCCAGCAGCAGCGCCGCGGCCGAAGCCAGAAATCTTACGGAATGTCTCATGTAAGCCCCTCTTCGAATTGCGAATTCAAGCGTTGCTAATGCTTAGCATGGAAGCGTGGCCTTGCGCCACGCCTCCGAGCCACCAAGTTTGCGTCATCCAAACGATCGCACCGTCAAGTCACATTTTCCGTATGAGTGTGGGTGTGATCGTAGAGAATGGTAATCGCGGAATTGACGCCCACGCCCGTCAGCGATGCCACTTCGACCATATTGCCGCCGGCAGCGGTACCGTTGTCGTCGACCATCACGTGAGCCGCGTTGTTCGAGAAGGTGACGTTGACCGCAGCGCCCGTCTGCGCATCCGTCGTCGGTGCATTGGCGCCGAGGGATTGGAGCAGATCGGACAGATCGATGACGTCATGGCCCGGTGCATAGTCCGCGATGACGTCGGTCACGTGGAGCGTGAGCTTTGATGGATCGATCACAAATGTGTCGTTGCCCGCGCCGCCGGTCATCGTGTTCGCCCCAGCGTGACCGTAGAGGATGTCGTTCCCGTCGCCGCCGATCAGCGTGTCGTTGCCTGAGCCGCCGGTGATGACGACGCCGTCATTTCCGTCGACCGGGGCGAACGCTGTGTTATGCGCGTCGAGCGTCAGCGAGGAAGTCGTAGCGATTGTCAGGGGATCGGCGAGCGTCGAGGCGTCGCCATCGTGGTCGGTCGCCGACAGGCCGAAATTCATCGTCAGATCGTGGATCGTCGTCACCTCGCCATAGGTGATGTTGTTGAAGGCAAAGGTCGCGTTGCCGCTGACCTCATGGTCATAGGTGACGTTGATGTTATCGTAGGTGTGATTGACATACAGCGTATAGGTGCTGGTCGCCGCGTTGAACGCCACGCCGCCATTGGTGGTCAACAGCGTGTTGTCGGCGGTCTCCACGATTTTGATCGTGATGTCGGTCGAGGGCTTTGCGATCTGAAGATCGAAGTCCCTCACGGAGCCACCATTGTCGAGCACGTGGAACTGGATGTCGGCGACGCTGCTGCTGTTTCCGCCCCACTTGTTGAGAACAAAGCTGACGGTTGTCTGATCCTGCGTGAAGTTGAGGTGCAGCGTCTCGTGCACATCCATTTGCTGCCCGCTGCTGCCGACCGCGATACCCACGTTGGAAGCCTTGACCTGCGCTCCAGCACCGTTGAGATCGCCAGTGATGATGAGCTGGCCATCGGGCGAGGTAAGCGAATTTTGTGCACCACCGGAGGACGTGAACGCGGAATCACCGGTCACGGTCGTCGTGGTGATCACCGACGGCGAGTTCAAGGTGTAGTCATAGGTGCCATTCGCATTGAGATCCAGCGTGAAGAAGGCGCTGCCTGCCGGATCGCCCGAGTTCGAATAGGCATGCATCAGCACACCGCCGTCAGCCTGTGGGGTCTCGGTGTAGTAGAAGGTGAAGATCACGGCGTGCGTGGTTGCGTCCTGAACTTGAACGGTCGTGACGTCTGAGTTGGTAGTCTGGGCGAAAGTGACCGCACTGCCGCTATACGTGCCGCTCGCCAGCAGCGCGAGCGACAGGTGATCGAGCCCGTCGGCGCCGAAAGCCGCGTTGTAGGTTCCGGTGAAGCTCGTGCCGGCCTGGTTGGCCACGATCGCGTCCATGACGGAGGTGAAGACCGGGCCGTCGTCCTTGATGCTCAGCGCGTTGCCGATGTTGAGCGACTGCGAGGCCTTGTCGCCGTCGCCGTCGGTCAC
>NZ_VFTJ01000032.1:0-34528 GCF_006439595.1 Mesorhizobium sp. B3-1-9 | reverse complement strand
TGAAACCGCAACCGCCGACGCTTATCAGCTCGTGGATAAGTCACTTCGGCGGCTAGATCGCCCTGGACGATCGGCGAGGTCTCTACAAGTCAACCGGCGTGGCGCGATGGTTGGTCCGAATGACCTCTCCCCCGTTTCAGCCATGTTGATATGTCTTCCTGGAATCGGCATCGGAACGGAAGCGCTGATGTTGGCCCTTTTTCTCGGCCGCTGCTTGTCTAATGATCGACCGGTCTTCGAAGGATCGATGGCGCAATGCCACTCTGTTTCGATGCAGGCGATTGCCGGACTTGAGCATGAGGCGACCCCCTGGCTGATTTTGCAGATACTGCATCCGTCGTCGAATTGCTGGCAGGTCGGATTCTCCCGCATCTTCTCTGCCAGCGAACTACCGGCGTAGGCCTGCGTAGCGAAGAGCATCGAAACAGTCATCGCTATCAGTGGCGTTTGCGTGGGTTGTCCAACTTTCGGAAATGTGGCCGACTGTACGACCGAAGCGTCCCACTCGTGGATGGTCGCGGTGGCAGCGGTGCCGCTTCAGCATAGTGTCTGTCATTAGTCCAACCGCTCAAGCGCAATCGGGGGCAAGCTCAGCGATCTTGCGCGCCCATCCCACATTGAGCCAACGCCCCCTCAATCAATCCGCATTGCGCTGCGAAGTAAAGTTGGACGTCCTCATCGTTTACCTCCCGTACCGCACCGGTCCACGAGGGTGCTTCTAAGCACTTCTACTGCCGCCATTTTGATGTACAAAAGACAGTGGGGAGGGCTTGCTTCAATGAGAATCAACAAACTCAAAATTGAGAATTTCCGTTCCATTCGGGCTATCGAACTGGAATTGGGGCAAGATACGGTCTTCATCGGGCAAAACAATGCGGGGAAGACAGCGATCCTCGATGCGGTACGCATTGCCCTGACAAGACGCTGGGGACAGCGCGGAACCGGGTTCACCGAGTATGACATCCATCTACAAACGGACCAGGACGATCCGAAGAAGTCGCCGGGTCTCGCAATTGAAGTGACGGCGGAGGAAAGCGAGGCAGGTGAGTGGCCGGAAGAACTTCAGCAAGCATTGGAAAACGTGATCCAAGTTGACGCGGTGTCCGGAAGAGCGTTCGTTATACTTAGGGCTCGTTGCGTATGGGACGCCAACACAGAGTCGTTTGAGCCCTCGTGGGAATTCCTCAATGCCGCCCGGCAACCTCTTGCAGGAAGCGCAGCCCGACGGCTCAATCTTGAGAGATTTTGGCGATACCTGCCGGTGTTCTACCTAGGCGCTCTTCGGGACGTAGGTGATGAGTTCAGCCCACGGTCGCAGTTTTGGGGCCGTTTGTTGAGAGCCATGCGAATACCCGCTGCGCTGGAAGCTAAGAGCCAGCGGGTCCTCGATCTCCTTAATCGGAAGTTGCTCGCGGCAGACGCACGATTGGGAGAGATTGCACAGACACTCTCTGGTGCAACTCGGGTGGCAAGCCGGGATCGATCTGGCGCAGTGAACTTGAGGTTGATGCCTCTGAATACGTGGGACCTGCTCTCTAAGGCCGAAATCATCCTCAGGAACGAGCCAGACTGGCCTTGGCTGCCCCTGCAAAAGCATGGGCAAGGCATGCAGAGCTTATCTGTGATCTTTCTATTCCAAGCTTTTGTTGAGCACCTTCTGCAAGAACTCTACGAACCGGAGAGCGCAGCGGTGCTGGCTCTTGAGGAGCCTGAAACGCACCTGCACCCACAAGCGGCCCGCAATTTGTGGACGCATGTCAACGCATTGCCCGGCCAGAAGTTGATCACGACGCATTCCCCCTATTTTGTCCAGCATGTCCCCTTCCGCGATCTGCGCCTTGTGAGGCTTACTGAGCGCGGCACCGAGATTTCCTGGCTTCCACCGAGCTTCAGCGCGGTCGTCCCTGCCGTGCCCCCTCTTTTGGAGCTTGTCGGCAACTCGGCAGGGGCGTTGGTGTACGACGCTCCGACTCAGACCCTATCGGTAAACGGGAAGCTCGGAGAACAACGGTTCCGCGACATCGCCGTTTTCTATGGCGAGCACCCGGATCGCGCTGCAATTCTAGATGTTCTGAAGGACCTTCAGACAAGGTCGGAGGCGTTTATCGACGACGACGAGTTGAACGCCTTGGAGACGTTCGCTCGGCGGATAAGGGGGGAGATCTTCTTTGCCTCTCGTTGGATGATTGTGGAAGGTCAGGCAGAGTATCTTATCGTTTCGGCGCTCGCTAAGCGGCAGGGGTATGACTTCGACGAACACGGTGTGTCCTTGATTGACGCGGTCAACAACGGGAATCCGGGCACGTTCGCCGCACTCGCTCGGGCTCTGAAGATTCCCTTCTTGGCGGTGTTTGACGGAGACCAAGCAGGCATGACCTACTGCCGCACAATCGGCGATAGAGGATTTCCTCCCGCTTTCGTAAGTGATCGCTGCAAGACATTGCCAGATGGAAACCTTGAACAGCAGCTTGTCGCAGACGGATTGGGGCCAGCCTTGCGTGACATTCTCACTGAGTTGGGACAGCAAGACGCTCAAGCGCTCGCTCCCGTCGACTTAGAAAAAAGGCTTGCCAGAAAGAAGACCGAAGTGGCAGCTGCATTGGCGGTGCGCATCGCGGATGATGCAGCTTTCGCAGCGCGCATGCCGCTGGCATTCCGCGAGGCCATTGGTCGCCTGAGAGGCCTTACATGACAGATGCATTCGACGCAGCACTAGCACAATTAACGGACATCCAAAGGCAGGCTGTCGAGTGGAGAAACGGAGCAGTCCTTGTGCTAGCCGGGCCGGGCTCAGGCAAGACGCAGGTTCTCACGTGTCGCATCGCGAAATTGCTGAGGGACGCACCGGAAAAGAACTTTCGCGTTTTGGCGCTCACGTTCACGAACGCGGCTGCCGACGCAATGAAGGCTAGAGTAGCCACGTTTGCGCCCGGTCTGGAGGAGCGCGCTGACATTGGCACATTTCATAGCTTTTGCGGCAAAGTCCTTCGACAGCATGGCGTCCATCTGCAGATAAGTCCTGATTTCATAATCTACTCGAGAGATCAGGACAGGGAGGCGCTTCTCTACGATGCCTTAGGTGAGGCGGCGGCACGCGGCGAGAGCTTTTCCCGAGATGATGCGCGTTTTCTGCCTCTCATCGATCGGTTAAAATCGAGGCTAATCGGACCTTCGGAAGCTGAAAGCGCGCTTAGGGACTCTCCCAGCGCGGAGGCGGTCGCAAAGGTCTACGAACTTTATGAGAGTGAACTGAGGCGGTTGAACGCCCTCGATTTTAACTCCTTAATTTTTGAAACTTATCGCCTTGCTACGAAGTTTCCCACCATAGCGGCGAGGTATTCGCGTTCACATCCCTATTGGCTTTTGGATGAGTTTCAGGACACCAATAGCGCCCAATTCAAGTTGGTCAGCATCCTCGCGGGAGACACCTTCAGAAACATCTTCGCAGTCGCAGATGATGATCAAATCATTTACCAGTGGAACGGTGCCAGCTTTCGTCACATTCAGGGGTTCCGGAATGACTTCAGTGCAGAGCTGATCCAGTTGCCGACCAACTATCGGTGCCCTCCGGTCATCGTCAAGGTTGCGAACAAGCTTGTGTCCTACAACACAACCAGGACGCCAGCTAAACTACCGCTCGTCCCCGGCAAAGCCGATGTGCGGCCGGAGTCACAACAACTCCATGTCCGCCGGTTTGACACCGAGACGGACGAGGCTGATGGCATTGCCGATGAGATAGCCGAGTTAGGTCAAGCAAATTGGCATAGTGCTGTTGTGCTAGGTCGCAGTCGTGGTCTTTTAGACAGGATGCTCCGCGCGCTCGGTAATCGAGGAGTGCCAGCCTATGTTGCCCAGCGCCGGGACGACTTCCTATCACCTGAGCTTCGCTGGCTCGTGGCGGTGCTGTCCCAATTGGCGCACCCGTTGGACCGAAGGAATTTCGGAGTGCTTGTTGAAGCGTTCAATCGCATGACGGATACGTCGACGGCTGTCGCACAGCTGCTTGCCGACGCCGAGACATCCGGGCGAAGCTATTTAGACACCTGGTTGCTCAATGTCGGGGCGGATCAACCTCTGGGGCAATTGCTGTCCGCGCTCAGGGATACAATAGGGGGCAGCAAGAGCGTCCGGCAGTTCATTGATCAAGCGACCGCAATTTTTGAGGAGACGTCGAAGGCTTTCGATCGGGCAACCGACTTAGCCGAGGACGTAAAAGCGTGGAAATCGCTTAGCTCTGACATAGGAAGACACATCGGGAGAAATGCCCCGCTCGATCAGTTCCTGCAAGAGCTTCAACTTAGGTCAAAGGAACCGGCACCCAAGTCGGGAAGCGTGACGCTTATGACAATTCATTCTGCAAAGGGTCGGGAGTTCGACAATGTCTTTGTTGTCGGATTGGCTGAAGACGTAATGCCTTCTTACCTCAGCAGGCAGAAAGGGGATACCAGTCCAGAGATGGAGGAGGAGCGTCGTAGCTGTTTCGTAGCGATTACGCGGACGAAGGAGTCGCTGGTGCTGAGCTGGGCCGATTACTACAACGGCTGGGCTAAGGCCCCGTCCCGCTTCTTAGTAGAGATGGAGCTGATCTCTTAACGCGTCCTTTTTGCAAAAATTGTGTGTCGCTTTCGGCGCGTGCACCTCTGCCAACTGCGAATTGGGGGACCAATAGCGATGAGTGATATCAGCGATTGGTATTGGCGCATGCGGATGGGACTGCCGCCGCGCTCGGAAGATCGGGAAGCGCTCAAACGGATGGCACCTGAGCTTTTCGGACCGAACTCCAGCAACGAGCTCGATTTCGACTATGACTTTAAGGGGCGGTTCTGGGATGCGAGGGCATTTCAACAGGAGGTTACAAACTGGCTGCAAACGAAGGAAGACCGTCCGCTTGTCACCGTTCGTGACGGAACATGCCCGCAGCAGGATTGTCCGTTGAGGCTCGCCGGCAGGCCTGGCCCGATCATCAGCGGCCGATCCGACGCTGATGACGGCTCGATCGTCATTCAGCTGATGACGGTAGCCGGTGGTTGGAAAGCGAAGGCCGACGTCTTCTTCGACATGGCGCGAAAGGTCCACGGTGGCAAAGGGCCGATCAAGGATATCCTCGTAACAGACCCCTTCATCTTCCTCGACAAAAGCGAAGAGAGCACCACCGGCGGGCTGGACAATTTTCGAAAGTACCTGGACTGCCTCGACATTCCCCAGTCCGAGATCACAATCTATCAGCCGCCCTATGCCAAGGGCAAGAAGGTCGGCTCCGGCCCGATCTGGCGCAGGATCGTCGCCGACCATGGGAATCGAAATGGGTATCGGGTGCGCTTCAGCTATTTCCGGACAATCACCGAGACCCGTTTCCATGACCGTTTCTATCTGGCGCGGCACGCAAATGGTTCGGTTTCGGGCCTGTTCGGACCTTCGATGAACGGGCTCAATGACAGGAGCTTCGTGCTTGTCGGAGAGTTGGAGGCGCCGACGCTGAAGCGCCTGCAAGACTGTCTGGATGGGTGGCACTGAATCAATCCCCCACACCGCCGCTAACATCCAATCGGTCCGCACCTGACGGCTGCACGAGGTGAGAGAGACATAGCGTGCGTGCAGTATGCCCGAAAACTTTCACCATGCCCTTATTAACCTCTGGCATTCAATCAGACCGCTCGTGTCCCCCGGTCTGCATAAGGAGGTTGCGAGCAGTAACCTGCCGTTCCGGTTCCGGCCCCCGTGTCGGTCCTTGGAAATTGGCTGCAGATGATCGATATAGCGCCTGTCGGCCTTTAGAAGCCCTGATCATCGTTTAATTAGTCACAACGTTAGCTAGGCGGGGCCGCCAAGATCAGGAGCAGCGCACCTATAAACAGCCCAATGCAGAGCTGCATTAATTGGCTGAGACGTTCCTTCGGGTCAGACTGGGCGGCGCACGCGGCGAACCCGATCAAGGAAACAACGATGATCATGGAGGCGAGGAGCGTTGTAGTGGGCATAGTCTCTCTTTCTGGACGAGAGAGGTGCCTTGCGGTATGCGCGGAGGAACCTCGCCCGCCACATTTTGTGGTCGAACAAAGCTCCTCGGCTGCGGTCTGTGCAGGCTGAACGTGTGGCTCAGCTTCCTGCCGGAGGATTTAGTGAGTTCACTCAGTCATGAGACGTCTTGAGGCACAGTTCCCTGACAGCGTCTGCCCATGCACTAGGGCTCTATCATCGAGTGACACGTCGAAGAAGTGGCAATAGCCAGCTCTCTTTTCAAGTGGCCGGATCGATGATTTCGCTATATTCCAGCGATCAGGGGCAAGGGTTTCCTTGCTAATTTCGCTTCGAATCACCCGCCATAGGCTCCCATTTCAGCTCATGGAGGTGAATGCCGCCCTAGCGGCCGTTTGATTATATTGTCAGCACGCGTCGCCCACTAGCGCGTGCAGCCAAATCAGTAAGGCCTGCGATGATGGCCACCACGGCGACAGCCGACGAGGTCGTTCTAGGCGCAGTGGCCCGAGGTGATCCATCGGCGGGCCGTAGCGCAGGCCGTCGAGTTCGCGAGCGGCACTACGCTATGCTGCAGCGGACAGCCATGGCCGCGTGACTCAGCCCAAATAGCCTCCAATCCGGGGTGGAACTCGGGGAATACACTTCGATTCCGCCAGTTGCTTGGTACGCTCGACAACAACAGGTCATCAAACGGACAACAGGAAGCTTGGTAGCATCGTGAGGGTGCATGATCTTGAATTGCTCCGCGCTCTCCGCCGATACCGCTCCCTTCTGACGGTACCACCAACGTCAGAAAGGTTCGTCCGTAGCATCAAGCTTCGTCCATCGATATCGTCTGACCGTATGCTCGTCCGTCTTGAAGCTGACGGCCTCCACGACATGCACCGTGATGCCTGCAGGATCGATCCTAAGCGTGACCTCGCGGTCGTCGTAATCCCCCCTTGGCTCAGCCCAATCGATGGCAGACGGGTCGAAGAAGCTGGGTGTCGCCGGCTTCCTAGTCTCTGGCTCCGGCGGCACGCGCTCGATCACGCTGTACTCGCGTTCGGGACCATCGGCTGTGTCATGCCAAGTTTCAGCACTGAGGTCAGTGCCTTTGGGGAAATCAATTTCTACGGTGCGTGATGCCTTTTGAAAAAGCACGACGTTGACGCCCTCATTGCCGGCTTGGACGGACGGGAAGATGATTCCGTCGAGTGGAACTTTCCCTTCGGTAGCGAGATAATCAGCGATCGCCTGCGTAGCCAGATATTCACTGTCTTGGTCATCGGGCATGACGGGCCGCGAGATGCGCCCCGTAAGCTTGCGCAGGAACATCATCCGGCCCAGGCGCCGCGCGTAGCTCGGATCGAAGATGCTCCCGCTTTCGCTGATTTGTTCCAGCTTGTTGAGGTCAAGCAGGCGAAGTGGCCGAATTATTTCAAAGCGGGCGATCGCCACCTGGCTCCCGACAGGCGGCCGTACCTCTGCTAGCGCGATATGAGGCTCTGTCGCGCCGTAGAAGGTGGAGATGCCTTTTGCGTTCATGCGGCCGGCTGCGGCGATGAACGATGGCGGCGCGCTCAGTTCCCGGTCTGGGCGCATCAAAGCGGCCTTCAGCCTCTCATCCGAATGAAAAGCCCGAGCGCGGTATAGCTCGCTCAGGGACGTGTCCGGGCCGGCATTGACAACGAGCGCTTCGCCGCCGCGAGTGTGAAGCTGATCGATATCATCGAAGAGAGCGGAGAGCTGCGCAGCGGCAGTGCGGCTGAAGAACCGCGCTTCGGATTTTATGGTCTGCTCAAAGTCTCGCCAGCCCTCCTGCCATTCTTCATCGCTCGGCATAATCTCTTCGTAGTGCGCTTCTTCGGCAAAGGGCGTTTCCTCACCCATCTTGTCCATTTCAAAGTCGCCATGCTCATCGGCTAGAATTACCTGGATGTCGCCAGCGGCCTCCTCGGGAATGTCGGCGGCATTCATGATCGCGTAGATCGTCTGCTCGCCCTCCCGCTCCCATGAATAGTCGATCTCCGGATCCTTCTGCATGGCCCATTCGATTCCATCGGCATCGGTGGACGTACGCGTATAATGATCCTCGAAGGCCTGTTCGATGCGCCCCGCTATCTCTTCGAGCGTGTAGGATTTTCCGCGCTCGCCGCAATAGTGGCAGACCTGTTCGGCACCGTCGCGACTAATCTCGCCGGATAGATATTCTTCCCCGACGCAACCAGTACAGATTGCCCTCTCTTTCAGTTCTTCTACCCGCCAGTGCTCCATCCCAACTCCTTCATCGTCCTGCAACTCTAGCAACTGCGCGCATGCCGACAAGGCAATGGTCAACCGGTGCGGTATTTAGGTGTCGATATCGCCGCGAAAAATCCGTTCTGATCACATATCGGCCCTTTCCGGCCTCGCCGTTTAATTAGCCACATCATCAGGAAGTCGTGGCCGACTGCCGCAGCGACCGCCACCGCCCGCTTGGCGACGCTGGGCGTGAGCTTTGGCATAACTATTCCATCTCAATATCCAGATCGTCGGCTTGACCGGACAAGGCGGTGGCCGAAAGCCGCGAGCGTGTGCAGGCCGCACTTCAAAGTGCAGGTCGCCAGGGTCACGCAGCTTGCCATACCTGGTTGAGAATCCGGGCCGCCAGCGCAGCCTTGTCCTGGGGCAGGAAGCGACCATAGTGCTTGGCCACCATATCCGGTGTGTCCTGAATTGCGTAGCTTGCTTGCTCGTACGAGCCAGTCCGCTTGAGAATGTGGGTGGCCAGCACGTCGCGCACGTTGTGTGGGCCGTGTGGCAAAAGGCCCGGAATCGCGCCACGGCCAGTGTAAGGGTTGAAGACCCCATAGCGCTGGATTGTTAGGCGCCATGCCTCATAGAAAGTGGTCTGGTTGTAGGCTGCGTCACTGCTGGTCGCCTTCACGGTTTTCACAAAGAAAGTGCCCGGGTCGTCGGCTCCGGAGAGCAAGGCACTGCGATGACGGTCGACGTACGCATCAATGTGTTTATAGAGGTCGCCGAGATCGGGAAGGACCAGTCGAAACGGCTTGCTCCCGAAGAACGATGAACTGGCGTTCTTGAACGCAATGGATGGAATGAGAACCTCCCAACCATGATCCCGTTCGCTCCAGCGTATTTCTCCCCGCCTCATATCCGCAAGCTGACGTTCAGAGCGCGGCAGATGCCCGCGCCTGCAGACCATCAACTGTCGCAAATTCTTCTGTCTGAGGCCGAGGTGTAACCCCAGGCGCAACATCAGGAACGACCGTACGGACTCGGCTGCCGCGCGCCGATATAGCCGTTCATCCGGCATCAGCTTTAGAATCTCTTCGGTAATCTTCCGATATTCGCCAACAGGGCTGTCAGACTCAAGGACTGCCAAGATCGGTTCGAACGGGTCTCGATGGACACGAGCAACTCGCTGGATTTCCTTCACTCGGGATGTCGCATGTTTAAAATAGACATCACATGCATCGTCCCAGTCCCTTTGTGCCCGATCGATGTCGTTTCGGGAGATCAAACCGGGGACTGGTCGAACCCTCGCGCCCAGGTTCGGATGTTGCCGGAGCCAGCCCGTGTCCCTACGGGTGAGGGCAAGCGAAATGCGCAGCATGTCCACTTCCCAGCTCGTGTAGAAACCGCGTCGTCGCTCGCGCCACTGCAAGTACCAGTCCCAGACCGGCGGGAATACCAACATGCCGAATGAAAGATCCTGATAGGGTACGCCATACCCCCGCACCGGCCCTTTTGGATGGGCTGCAAGGGCACCGAACATTAGCCCGAGGTGCTCAATTTTCTGAGATGTCGTCTCCTCGCCCCATACCCCGTGACGCTGAAGGCCGAAGGCCGTTAGCGTAGCGGTCTTGAACCGGACGAGTTCCGCCATTTCGACGGCAAGAATGGGCGGTGCGTCGATTACGCCCGAAAATAGATCGGGATCGGTCAAGGACACCTGACCTGGCTCCCAAGCTTGGAAGTCGTCTGCATCCTCCGCGTCGGCCACGTCCGTTCTGCCGTAGGAAACACCAGGGAACCTTATCGCGTAGCGCTGTTTCATCGCCGCTCTTTGGAAACGGCGATAGTCGGTTGAACCGGCAATGATCACACGCCGAACCCATTCCAGGATTTCTTCTTGTTCCGAAACCGGACGGGAATTGAAGTCGTCTGGGAGATGCCATGCAAGACGGCGGCGTTCCGCTGGCCCTACGTCTTCGAGAATATGCCCGGATGTCGACCGTGCTCGATGTGGAAGCTTTCCCTTGAAATATCCCTCGGGGAGCCGGTAACGCCGCTCAATGCGGCCGAGCAACTCGAAACTCGCCACGCTGCGCGGCACTTTGTTTCCCGATAGCCATTGTCGAATCGTGGAGTGATCGAACGTCTCATCGTCTTTCACGATCGCACGGTGCAAATGCCAGTAGCTGTCGCCATGACGCCGCATATGTAGTTCCAGAGCTTCCTGGAACGTTTCTGGATCAACCCATTCCGTGAATGTCGGCGCTGGAAACTCCTCGATGTCGCGAGGCTTCATACCAGGTTTTCGACGCTCGGGGTGCCGAGACAGATTGATCTGCGCCGACGGAACCGGTCTCGTCTTTGCTTTCGGAACTTGGGATGAGGCCCGTTTCGCTCTGTCGCTTATCGTCGGATCAACAGGCTGCGGAATTGCCGTTTTTCGAACTCGAGGAAGATCGCGAAGCGCTCGAACAATCGCGTCAAGCCCCGGCTCGATGGCCTTTCTTGCCACGCCGATTTGTTCGATTGGGATACCGCACTGAAGGGCGATCGCCTGCCAGTCGTATCCCCTGCTCAGGGTCGGTGGACGCTTGCGAGCGTTGACCAGATTGATCAAATACATTCGAACCCGTTCTGCATCATGGGGAGGCAGCACGGGCGCAACTCGGACTTGGCAAAAGTCCGACAGCTTTCGGACTATCACCTTTGGATTCAAAGTCTTGGGCATGTCCAGTCAGGATGGGATGAGGTGCAGGCCAGCGGTCTAATAGCCGATTCGCCGCTCGCGAGAATCCGTTTCTGGTGTGCTAAAAAGGCATCTGGCATCTCGGATAGCAGGGCGCCGACCCCGGGTTCCGCTACTAGGCCGATCTGGCAATTAATCCGCTTCATAATGCAGATCGTCGGCCTGCCGGACAAGGCGGTGGCCGAAAGCCGCGAGCGCGTACAAGCGGCGCTGCACGCATCGGGCCTGTCGATGCCCTCGAAGAAGGTGACGGTGAACCTCGCGCCGGCCGATCTTCCCAAGGAAGGCAGCCATTACGACCTGCCGATCGCGCTTGGCCTGATGGCGGCGCTCGGCGCCATCCCGGGCGACATGCTCGCCGGTTATGTGGTGCTTGGCGAATTGTCGCTCGACGGCACCATCGCCGGCGTGGCGGGCGCGCTGCCGGCGGCGATCGGCGCCAATGCCGAAGGCAAGGGCCTGATCTGCCCCTTCGCCTGCGGGCCGGAGGCGGCCTGGGCCGGCAAGGATTTCGACATTCTCGCGCCACGCAGCCTGATCGCGGTCGCCAATCATTTTCGCGGCACGCAAGTGCTGTCGCGGCCCGAGGCCGGCATAAAGCTTGCGGCGCGCGACCTGCCGGACCTCACCGACATCAAGGGCCAGGAGAGTGCCAAGCGGGCGCTGGAAGTGGCTGCCGCCGGCGGACACAACCTCCTGATGGTCGGACCGCCTGGCTCGGGCAAGTCGATGCTGGCGCAGCGCCTGCCTTCGATCCTGCCGCCGCTGGCGCCCAAGGAACTGCTCGAAGTGTCGATGATCGCGTCCGTTGCCGGCGAGCTCGGCGAAGGCAAGCTGACGGACCGGCGGCCGTTCCGCGCCCCGCATCACTCCGCCTCGATGGCGGCGATGGTGGGCGGCGGGCTGCGCGCGCGGCCGGGCGAGGTCTCGCTCGCCCATCACGGCGTTCTGTTCCTCGACGAGTTGCCGGAATTCACGCCGCAAACGCTCGATGCGCTGCGCCAGCCGCTGGAAACGGGCGACTGCATGATCGCGCGGGCCAACCACCGCGTCACCTATCCGGCCCGCATCCAGCTGGTGGCGGCGATGAACCCATGTCGTTGCGGCATGTCGGGCGAGCCCGGCTATCGCTGCCTGCGCGGCGACCGCTGCCGCACCGAATACCAGGCGCGCATTTCCGGCCCGCTGCTCGATCGCATCGACCTTCGGATCGAGGTGCCGGCGGTCTCGGCGAGCGACCTGATCCGGCCGGACAAGGCCGAGACAAGTGCCGCGGTGGCGCAGCGCGTGGCACGCGCCCGCGCCATGCAGCGCGAACGGCTGGAGAAGCTCGGCGCCGGCGCCACCACCAACGCGCATTGCCCGCCTTCGATCATCGAGGAGATCGCCAAGCCCGATACCGCCGGCCTGACGCTGCTCAAGGACGCCAGCGAAAAGCTCGGCTTTTCGGCGCGCGCCTATCATCGCGTGCTGAAGGTGGCGCGCACGCTGGCCGACCTCGACGCCAGCGAGACGGTCGGCCGCATTCATCTGGCCGAGGCGATTTCCTACCGGATGAGCGCGGAGCGGATGGCCCAGGCGGCTTGATGAAGCGACCTGATGCCGCCGGAACGGGGAAGAGCTCTGTCATTTTTTGTTCAAGGCAATTCCTGACGGCGGCGCGATTTGGCGTGCAGCCGCGCCGGCATCATCATGAGCAAATTGCGATGCCCGGAATCAGAATTTGTAGGCTAAGGCAGCGCGAACGACACTGAAGTTCGTCTTCACGTTATACGGATCGATCGGGTCAAACCCGAAGTCTTTCTTGCCGAGGTCGACATAGAGGTATTCCGCACGGGCGGTCCAATTGTTGCTGAAAGCGTATTCAACACCGCCGCCGACTGCGTATCCTGTCTGGAATTTGGTCCTGGCTACACCGAAGACGTGCTCATCGATCTTCACATCACCCATCGCAACGCCGGCCGTGACATAAGGAAGCCAGCGATCAAAGGCGTAGCCGACGCGGCCCCGGATCGTTCCGAAGGCATCGACGCTCGCTTCTGCGCCAAGGCCGCCGCCGCCAACCCCCGGCGAGAATTCTTTCTTGAAGCCCAGGTAGTTGATATCGCCTTCGATACCGAGAACCCACTGACCGTACTGATAATTGGCGCCAACCAAAGCGCCGCCGGTGAAATTGCCGATGTCTGCCGACCCAGGAATGCCGATGAAATCGCCATCGACCTTTCCGAAGGCCCCACCCGCATTCGCACCAACATAAAGGCCGGTCCAGGAATAGGGAACTTCCATGGAGGCCACGGGTTGGACGATGTCAGCGGCATTGGCCCCAGTCATGGCCACGCCCAGAACCAGGAAAGTCCCAAGGATAGAACGCATCGATTGTCTCCCAAGCGTCGCTCGTTATCGCCGCCACTGCAAAGAGCTTAATCTTAATTGTCTAATAAACCTGTAGCAAAACAGTCACTCAATGCGGGAAATGGGGATTGCCGAACGTCCAAGGCGGAACACTTTCTGATCGGCGGACAAAGTGCTGAAGCGGCAATTGATGCCGGTAAGGACGCCAACGGGACGCTCGGCTTCATGCGTGAACTTATCGCCGGAAAGGGGCGCGGATGCCGGCCGATCTCCTCCTCAATCGGTCGCCGGGATCAGCTTCTGCAGCGTCGGTGCCAGGATCATGCCGAAGGTCAGGACATCGCCGTAGGCCCGCGCGGAAATCATCGCCCCGTGCACGGTCGCCATGAAGGCCTCCGCTTCCGCGCGCGGGGCGGCGGAGATCGTCAATGCGCCCTGCGCGGCGCCGCGCTCGATGACGCCGGTCAGCCACCCCGAGAGAAACTGAAAATACGCCCGGACCTCCACGGCAACCTCCGGCGGAAGGGCCGGAAGCTCGCTGGCGAGCAGCGCGCAGACGCAGATCGGCCGGCTCGCGTCCTCGATGCACTGCGCCCAGAAGCCGGCATAGGTTCGCAGCAATTCCGGCGGCGCAGGCACATTGCGCTCAAGCTCGGTCATGCCCGTGACGGCATCCTCGAGGTAGCGCCTGACCAGGGTTTGCACGAGGTCGACCTTGCTGGGGAAATGATGATGGATGCTGGCTTTGCGGATACCGACGACCTCGGCGATATCGGCGTAGCTGAACCCGTTATAGCCGCCGGCGACGATGAAGCTTCGCGCGGCGGCCAGGATGTCATCGGCGGTGTTCGAGGGCTTATCCATAGACATGCCTAACGTCCGACGGAAGAAAGCTCAACTCGCCACCTGCCGCGACTTGCGAAGCATATCGCTGACGGAAAGCCACACGGCGGACACCAGGAAGTAGAAGGCGCCGAAGGCGGCGTAGGGCGCGACATTGGCGATGCCGATGGCCTCCGCGCCGCCCGCCATCTTGACGAAGAAGAGGCCGGCCAGCGCCGACTGGGCGCCGCTCAGGATCATCGCCCACTGCGCGCCGCTGGTCTTCCAGCGACGAACCGCCGTCAGGAGTTGAAATGCGCCTGAGACAACGGCCCAGACGCCGTAGACCGCGAGCACCGCGTTCATGCCGCGGCCAAGCACGATAGCAACCGCGATCGCGGCGAGGATGCTGACGGCGAAATTGAGCAGTTGCGACCTGTTGCGGCCGAGCCCGCCGCTGCGCTGCGCGTCGACATAGTTCGCGAGCGCGTCCCAGGCGGGGTAGGCCACCAGCATGACGGCGGCGAGCGGCGGAACCGACTTAGCGACGGTGAAGGCTACCGCGACCCAGGCCGCCGATACGGCAAACCGTAGATAGTAATAGTTTTTGAGCCAGCCGCTCGACGACTGGGCGCGGTTCTGGCCGCTCATATGTGCAGACATGACGGATACCTTTCCTCGAATGTCGTTATCTACCTACTAATAGGTAGGTAAATATTCGTCAAGCCATTTGCGAGGTCGCCGCCTCGTTGAGCGCTCGACGATGCGTTCGCATCCCGGTAACTGCGTGGTATGGTGGAACCGATCCGCGCGGGGGCGAAGGATGATTTCAGTTCTGCCGGCGCGCAGCGCCGAAGACTTCGAGACCATGGCCATGCTCTGCGGCAGGCTAGCGCAGTGGGATGTCGACGCGTCCGCGCCCCATGGTGTCTCGGAGGAGGATATAAGGACGCTCTTCCAGCCCAGCACCAGCGGCCATAAACTGGCAATGCAATTCGGTGTGCCGGATGCGATGGCCTTCATTGCGCGATCGGGCAACGTGCCGGCGGGCTGCCTCGCCTTCGGTCCGTTCGGCGATGGCACGGCGGAACTTCACAAGTTCTTCGTCGATGCATCCTTCCGGGGACAAGGCATAGGTCGCGCGCTGATGGGCGCGGTCCTGGCGGAGATCGACAAGAGCCCGGCCCGCATGGTGCTGATCCACACCACTTTCTATATGGAAAGCGCGATTGCCGTGTACGAGGCGTTCGGCTTCAGGCCCTGCGCGCCGTTTCGCGACACGCCCGCGCATGTCAGGCACACGGACGTCTTCCTGTCGCGCACGATCAAAGGCGGGTGAGGGCCGCAGCCGCCGACCAGCCGGCGGGAAGCCAGCAGACTCAAGCAGAGTCCTGCCTGTCGCGCGCCTTCAGCTCCAGCCGCCGCTTATGCAGCACCGGCTCCGTATAGCCGTTGGGCTGAACCGTTCCCTTGAACACCAGGTCGCAGGCGGCCTGGAAGGCGATGGAATTGTCGAAATCCGGCGCCATCGGCTGGTAGAGCGGGTCGCCGACATTCTGGCGGTCGACGATCGCCGCCATGCGCTGCAGCGAATCGCGGACCTGGATTTCCGAGCAGACCTTGTGGCGCAGCCAGTTGGCGATGTGCTGCGAGGAGATGCGCAGCGTGGCGCGGTCCTCCATCAGGCCGACATCGTTGATATCGGGCACTTTCGAACAGCCGACGCCCTGGTCGATCCAGCGCACGACATAGCCGAGGATGCCTTGCGCGTTGTTGTCGAGCTCGCGCTGGATCTCGTCCGGCGTCCAGTTCGGCCGCACGGCGACCGGCACCGACAGGATGTCGTCGAGCTTGGCCTTCGGCCGGCTCTTCAGCGCCGCCTGCACGGCGTGCACGTCGACCTTGTGATAGTGCGTGGCATGCAGGGTGGCGGCCGTCGGCGACGGCACCCAGGCGGTGTTGGCGCCGGCCTTGGGATGCGCGATCTTCTCGACCAGCATCGCCGCCATCAGGTCCGGCATCGCCCACATGCCCTTGCCGATCTGGGCGTGGCCGGCGAGGCCGCATTCCAGGCCCGTGTCGACATTCCACGCCTCATAGGCGGAAATCCAGGCGGCCTGCTTCATGTCGCCCTTGCGGATCATCGGGCCGGCTTCCATCGAGGTGTGGATCTCGTCGCCGGTGCGGTCGAGGAAGCCGGTGTTGATGAACACGACGCGCTCCTTCGCGGCGCGGATCGCTTCCTTGAGGTTGATCGTGGTGCGCCTCTCCTCGTCCATGATGCCCATCTTGATGGTGTTCCTGGCCATGCCGAGCAGCGCCTCGACGCGGTCGAAGATCTCGACGGCGAAGGCGACCTCGTCCGGCCCGTGCATTTTCGGCTTCACGACATACATCGAGCCGGCGCGGGAATTGGCGCGGCGGCCACCTTCGCCGACATCGTGCAGCGCGATCAGCGCGGTGATGGCGGCGTCCATGATGCCTTCCGGCACCTCGTGGCCCTCCCGATCCAGGATCGCCGGATTGGTCATCAGGTGGCCGACATTGCGCACCAGCATCAGCGAGCGCCCCGGCAGCAAGAGCTGGCCGCCATTCGGCGCCGTGTAGCGGCGGTCGGGGTTGAGCTTGCGGGTAAACGTCTTGCCGCCCTTGGTGATCTCTTCGGCAAGGTCGCCCTTCATCAGGCCGAGCCAGTTGCGGTAGACGACGACCTTGTCCTGCGCATCCACGGCGGCGACGGAATCCTCGCAGTCCTGGATGGTGGTCAATGCCGATTCCAGGATGACGTCGGCGATGCCCGCCGGATCGGTCCTGCCGATCTGGTTGGCGCGGTCGATTGCAATCTCGATATGCAGGCCGTTCTTCACCAGAAGCACGGCTTCGGGATTGGCGGCATCGCCGCGATAGCCGGCGAACTGTTTTGGGTCGGCGAGCGTCGTGGCGCCGGCGCCCTCGCCGAGCTTCAGCGCGCCATTGGCGACCGAGAGCCCGTTGACGCCCGCCCATTTGCCCGTGGTCAGCGGCACCGACTGGTCGAGGAAATCCCTGGCCCAGGCAATCACCTTGGCGCCGCGCGCCGGGTTGAAGCCCTTGCCCTTCTCGGCGCCGCCGGTCTCGGGAATGGCGTCGGTGCCGTAGAGCGCGTCATAGAGCGAGCCCCAGCGGGCATTGGCGGCGTTGAGCGCATAGCGCGCGTTCATCACCGGCACCACCAGCTGCGGTCCGGCGACGACGGCGATTTCGGGATCGACATTGATGGTCGAGACGCTGAAGGCCGGGCCTTCCGGCACCAGATAGCCGATCTCCTTCAGGAAATTCTTGTAGCCTTCCATGTCGATCGGCGCGCCATTGGCGCGGTACCAGCCGTCGAGCTTTTCCTGCATGGCGTCGCGTTTTGCCAGCAGCGCCCGGTTCTTCGGCGCGAGGTCGTGGACGATCTCTGAAAAGCCGGTCCAGAATTCCTCGGGGTCGATGCCGGTGCCGACTGCCGCCTCCTCGGCCACGAAGTCATGGAGCTCCCGGGCAATCCGCAACCCGGCGATCTCGATGCGGTCGGTCATCTGCACGTCTCCAGATAGTAGGCTTTGGCCTTGTTAGCGGGGGCCTTTGGCATGTTTGGGGTTGCGGGGTCAATTCGGCTTAGGATGTAGGGAGGATTTGGCGGGGCGGCGAAGCTGCTAATCTCCCCCTCGTGGGGGAGATGCCCGGCAGGGCAGAGGGGGGGCGCGAAGGAACGCCAATCTTGTCACTTTCTATCCCGTGCAAATGTCACCCAGACTGGCTGTCGGAGAGGCGGAAGAACGGAGACGCTGGCGGGACAGCGCCCCCCTCTGGCCTGCCGGCCATCTCCCCCAAAAGGGGGGAGATTACGCTCTCCCTCACACCGCAATCCGCGGCCGTCCCGACGCCACGGCCACCACATGCGCTTCGATGAACATGCGCTGGCCTTCGATGGTCGAGACCTTGAACTCGGTGGCGATTTCGATCTCGGCGCTGTCGGTGCCGGCGTCCTTCGCTCGCTCGCCCGCCAATGCCCGCACATCGGCCTCAGCCGCCGCGATCGCCTTGTCCTCCTCCGTGAAGTCGCGCACCGTCTGGCCCGAGGCGAGGCGGAACAGGCCTTCCTTGGGCTGGCTGACGCGGGCTTCGGCCGAGACGCGCACCTGGCCGACCACGGCGCCGAGCGCGTTGGCGACGTCGGTGTCTTCCGGCACGATGCAGCCATTGCCGACGAGCACGGCCAAGCCGGCATAGTGCAGCGGCGCCGACGCACCGAGGCCGATGACCGGGCGGTCGAGCGCGACGGTGAAGCGGGCGATGCCGGGATGGGCGTCGACCGCGCGCTGCACCAGCGCGTGCGCGACGGTGGCGGCGCCGTCCAGCCCATCCTCGGCGAAAGCGGTTTCGAGTATGTATTCGGCCGACCAGCGGGTCAGCGTCACCAGCACGCGCTCGGCGATGGCTTCCGGCGTCGCGGCGATCGTCTGGCCGCGGCCGTCGCGGCGGCGGGCGAAAAGCTCGGCACCGAGGCGGGCGGCGGCGGCGTCCCAATTGGCCTGTTTTCCCACGACATGGGCGGCATCGGACGGCGTGAAGCCAGAGATATGCACGAGCCCCCGCGCGACCAACCGGTTCAGCGTGGCGTTCTGGGCGTTGGAAGCGAGCAGCCTGTCGAGCGCGAGCGGCACGGAACCGATCGTCTCGTAGAGCTTCGCTTCCGGCGCGGTGAGGCCGGCGGCGAGCCGGTCCGGCACGCCGGTGCGCATGCCGAAGCGCCCGTCCATGCGGCCAGGGTTCGGCGCGCGCAGCTGCCGCTCCAGCTCCGACGTCACCGCCTCGCCATGCACCATGCCGGAAAGCGCCAGCGGCACCAGGCGGCGCGGCCCAAGTAGGATTTTCGGGTCGAGCGCGCCGTCTTCCAGCGTGACTTCGGAATCACCGCCGAGGCCGAAGGTGCGCATCGCGACCGCCTCGACCATGGTGCGGAAACCGCCGACGGTGGCGCCTTCCGGATCGAGGCGCGGGCGGCCGCCGTCGAGCACGGCGACGTCCGTCGTGGTGCCGCCGATATCCGAGACCATGGCGTCGTCCAGCCCGGTCATGTGGCGGGCGCCGACAAGGCTGGCGGCGGGGCCGGACAGGATCGTCTCGATCGGCCGCTGGCGGGCGAAGGCCGCCGAGACCAGCGCGCCGTCGCCGCGCACCACCATCAGGGGTGCTGCGATGCCGCGATGGCCAAGAAAGCCTTCGGTCGCAGCGACCAGCCGGTCGATCATCGAGATCAGGCGGGCGTTGAGCAAGGTGGTGAGCGCGCGGCGCGGGCCGCCGAGCTTGGCCGACAATTCATGGCTGGCGGTGACCGGCAGGCCGGTCTTGTCGCGGATCAGGTCGCGGGCCGCAAGCTCATGGGCCGGGTTGCGGGTGGCGAAATAGGCGCAGACGGCGAAGCCCGACACCGAGCCGCCAAGCTCGGGGAGCGCCGCCTCGAGGCCGGACAGGTCGAGTTTCGCCGCATTGCCATGCACGTCATGGCCGCCGGGGCAGAACACCACCGGGTCGGTGCCGAGCGCCGTCTTCAGCCCGTCGCGCGCAAGGTCGGCCTCGGAAAAGCCGATCATGACCAGCGCCACGCGCCCGCCCTGGCCCTCGACCAGCGCGTTGGTGGCCAGAGTCGTGGACATCGAGACCAGCTTGATGGCGGCCGGATCGGTGGCGGATTCCTGAAGCACCGCATCCACCGCGCCGGAAATGCCGACGGCGAGGTCGTGCCGCGTGGTCAGCGACTTGGCCTTGGCCAGGACTTTTCCCTTGGGACCGCCTCCCTCCGACCACAGCACGGCATCGGTGTAGGTGCCGCCGGTGTCGATGCCGAGGAAGAGGGGATGAGGCTTGGCGGTCATTTTGGGCGGCGGTCCGGGCAAGAGGGCTTTGTGGCGAAGCCCTTAGCCGATACGGGCTGGCCGATAAAGGCGGGAGGGGTGGGCCAGGGGCGCTGGGGTGTTTATTGACACGTTGGCGCGAGGCCCCCCTCTCTGGCCTGCCGGCCATCTCCCCCTCAAGGGGGGAGATCGGCAGCTTGGGCGCCGGCGCCCCCTTGCAACATTGGCGATTGGCGAAAGCCGGCGTGACATCCGATCTCCCCCCTTGAGGGGGAGATGCCCGGCAGGGCAGAGAGGGGGGCCTCGCGCCAACCTCGGTGGTTGGCTACCCCACAAACCCCACCCTTTTATGGCTCCCGTCGCAAAACGGCTTGTTCGCCGACTGCCCGCAGCGGCAGAGAAACACCTTGGTGGTGCGGGCGATCGTATGTCCTGTCCCGGTGACGATCTCGGCATTGCCTTCGACCTTGAGCGGTCCGTTGACCGTGGGCGTCACGGTCAGCGGGCCATTCCGCGCCTCCAGCGCCTGCGCTTCCTTCAGCGGCGGCTCGCCGGTGGCGGTGAAGCCGGCCTTGATGTGGCTGTTGTCGCAGAAGGGCTTGTTCTGCGACAGGCCGCAGCGGCAGAGCGTGGCGCGAAAGACGGTTTCGTCACCCAGCACGATCTCGGCATGCACCGCCAGCGGGCCGTTTTCCCTCAACCGCACGGTGTTGACCACCGGCGGCTTCTCCTGCGGTCCGCCATCCTTTCTGGTGTAGGTGATGGCGCCGGACGGGCAGTTCTGCGCCAGCGCCACGACCTGCTCGACGCTGGCCGCTTCCGGATGGATCCATTCGCCCGGCGCGTTGGGCACGAAGACATGCGGGTTGCCGAGCACGCAATTGCGCGAATGGATGCAGCGCTTGCCGCTGAAAGAAACGTCGATCTTCTCGCCTTCGACCGTGCCTGCCATTTGGGTGGGGTCTCCTGTTGGTGGGTGGAGACGAGGCTAGGGCGGGCGCGAGAGGGGCGTCAAGCTGGCCGGATGCACAGCCTGCTCCTTCTCCCCTGTGGGCCCCTGTGGGAGAAGGGGAAGAAGGCGCCACCCTACTCCTCCAGATCGATCTCCTCGGTCTCGCCGCCGCTGCAGGTGTAGCAGCAGTCTTCGCATTTTTCCTTGTTGCCGGGGCCGACGCCCCAATAGGTCGCCTCGTCGCCGTCGACCCAGGCGCCGTAGCAGATGGATTCGCCCTCGTTGCAGGAGATCGGCAGCCCTTTGGTCTCGCCGTCGTCGAGGTAGAAATCCTTGCCGTTGCCCGGCCAGACATAGTCGCGGTCCTGGCTGTAGAGCTCGAGCCGCATGGCATTGGGATGGCTGTTCTTGATCTGGAAGGTGACGTCGCCGGCATGAGCGGCAGGCGAAAACAGGACGGCAAGCGAAAACGCGGCGGCAAAGCGGCGCGCGGATAGCAAAGACATGAAAACCCCCGATGACGAATCGGCCCCCACGGCCGATGGTTGGATGATGACATGGCCGGCGCGTATGCCAAGGGGCGGCAGCGAAAATGGCTGACGGAATTGGGGGTGATTGTTGAGGCTGTGGCGATTGGCTGATCTCCCCCCAAAAGGGGGAGATGGCCGGCAGGCCAGAGGGGGGCGCTGTCCCGCCGACGTATCTATGCTTGGGTTCCCCGCTCCCGCCGAAGGCGGGGGCGAGGTGGCCGCGAAGCGGACGAAGAGGGCGCCTTCGTAGGGCGCTCCCCCTCTCCGTCTCGGCTTCGCCGAGCCACCTCTCCCCACTCCGCGGGGCGAGGAACCTTGTTCTTGCAGCGCCGCGATCCTTCGCGCCCCCCTCTGCCCTGCCGGGCATCTCCCCCTCTTGGGGGGAGATTGGCAGCTTCAATGCCCCGCTACTCCGCCAGATCGACCGTCTCGGTCGAATGCTCGGTGCAGATGAAGCAGCAGGTGTCGCAGGGCTGGTCGTTGTCGGGGCCGACGCCGGCGGTGACGGAATCGTCGCCGTTCACCCAGGCGCCCCAGCAGATGTGCTCGCCCGGCTCGCAGGAGATCGGCACGGATTTCCGCGCCTTCGGCCGGATGAGGAAAACCTTGTCGTCGCCCGGCCAGACTTTGCCGCTGTCGCGGCCGAACAGTTCCACCGCGACGCCGTCCGAACGCTGGTTGCGCACGAACACCGACATGTCGGCGGCGAAGGCCGGCGAGGTGAGAAGTAAGGCGGCGAGCAGAGCGCGAATCATGGCGAGGTCCCCCGGGCGAGTAGAGCACGGGTGGGTTGCGTAATCTCCCCCCTTGTGGGGGTTGAGGAGCGGTCCGCGTAGCGGATGGGAAGCCAATTGCTTGGCTTTCCGAGGAACGAAAGCCCGGCAGGGCAGAGGGGGGCGCGAAGGAACGCGGCGTTTGTGTCAATCAAAGAGAACCTGGCCGCGAAAGCTTACCCTTTGAGATGCCGGCGGGACAGCGCCCCCCTCTGGCCTGCCGGCCATCTCCCCCACGAGGGGGGGGATCAGCAGCTTCGGCGCCCCGCTCCTTCTAAAACGCAGGCGATCGCTACCTCCTCACCGCCACATGCGGCGCGAATTTTTTCACTGCATCCACCATCTCCTCGCCGCGCACGTCGAGCGAGGAGATCTCCATATGCACGATGTTCCGGCCGAAAGGCATCAGGCCGAAGGCGTTGGCGGAGGAATATCGGATTGCGTCGGGCGGCTCCTCCGTGAGCTCGAAATTGAGCATCGCCGCGCCCTTGCCGCCGGCGGCAAGCCGCACGCTGCGCACCTTGCTCCACGGCACCAGCACGTCGCCGGCGCGGGCATCGCGGAAACCCTGGCTGTTCAGCACCACCTTGACCGAACTGTCGAAGGCGCCGCGCGCGATGAATGCGCCGAGCCCCAGGCAGGCGGCGCAAAGCAGCGCGATCCACAGCACATGCCCGCTGTTCGCGCCCGAGGCCACGCCCTGCAGCGCGCCGAAGCCGAAAATGCCGCCAAGCAGGAACGGCCCGAGCGCGGGCAGGATCTTTCCCGACGGGCTGTTGCGGATTTCGAGCGGCGCGGCCATCGCCTTCGCACTCAACGCTCGGCTTTGAGCAAAGTCCAGATCCAGCCGATGAAGGTCAGCACCAGGAACGGATAGCCGAGCGCCGGCAGCGGCGCGGAGGTGGGCAAAAGCGGCGCGCCCCACAGGATCATCAGGACCGAGACGGCGAAGAGCACAGCGGCGGCGAAAGCCGTGAGCCGCATCCAGAGCGCGAAATTGGCTTGCGCGCTGACCATCACCAGCCCCGCCGCCCAGAGTGCAATGCCGCCGGCATAGGAAGGCACGCTGGCCTGCAGCCCCGCCGCATTGCCGGCCAGAAGCAGGCTTTCGCCGGCCAGGAAGGTCAGGAAACCGGCCGCGACGAGATCATTGCCGAGCCGCTGGTATTTCATCGTGAGAAGCGCCGCGGCGACCACGATGCCGACGCCGTCGATGGTCCAGACCGTTTCGCGCAGCGCATCGCTCGCAACGAACGTGCCCGCAAGGCCAAAGGCGGCGCCGATGGCGAGGCCGATCGCGGCGATGGTGTCCGAGGTGGAGCGCATGTGATGTCTCCCCAAGCCTGGAGAGGATACGCCGAAGTCGAGTACTATTGAAGTGCACTCGTCAGAAGGCACTCAGCGGCGACTCGAACTGCTCTAACTCGCGCCTTGAGGCTCCACAGCAGCAGTTCCGTGAATTTGACTTACCGCAGCAGGCGGGTGCCCCTATTACCTCCTACTTCGGCCGAGGTTCACTTCCCCCATAAGACCCAAGCCGCAGACAATTACTTTAGATTCCTGATGTTAAGCAAATATTATATATGTCTGTAAATAATCAGGGGTAGATATCGAGCGGGGGCTTGGTTGTCTCGCTCGGACTTTATTGGAGTCCGGGAATTGCCCATTAGTTCTTCGCGTCTATCCACAATCGTTGACTTTCTGCGTACCCGCCCAGGGCACGAGAACGTTCGCGGTGTAATTCGCGAGCTTTGCGTCGTAGGCTTAGACCTTCCTGACCAGGCGGCAAACTTCGAAGTTCCCGTCCCGGAAGTAAGGGGGCGGATAGACGCAGTCTTTGGTTCGACCATTTTCGAGTTTAAACGAGACCTTCGTAGAGAACAGCGAGACGCGGAGGATGGTCTCCTTCGATATCTTGCAGATAGAGAGCGTTCAACTGGTCGCCGCTATTTAGGTATTGCGACCGACGGAGCCAATTTTGTCGCGTATCAGACAAGTCAAGGACGCCTTGAGCGGCTGGATGAATTTTCTCCGTCTCAGAGCGATCCGAGAGCGCTTCTGAGATGGCTGGACACGGCAACCACCGCTCGGGAAGAACTCTTCCCTGATGCAGTAACGGTTCGCTCGGAGTTTGGACGAGATAGTTTGGTGTTCCGTCGAGCTCTGGAAGATCTACGTCTGCTGTGGCGAGACGCCAGAGCAGTACCTGAAGCCCTTCTGAAGTACGATCTCTGGAGCAGGCATTTAGAGTTTGTCTACGGAACACTTATCGAGCCTGACGAGCTTTTCCTTCAGCACACTTACCTAACGATCGTAGCCAAAACGATGGCCATCCGCGTTCTGGTTAAAGGTCGGATCCAACCTGGCGAGCTATTGGCTGGAGCGCCGTTCACTCAATCGGGCCTAAACGGTGCCATCGAAGCCGACTTCTTTGACTGGATACTGTTAGTGCCAGGGGGAGATGCGCTAGTCGATCGGATCGCCCTGCAAGTTGGACGCTTTCGCCTCTCGGAAATAGAGGCTGACGTTCTTAAGGCAATTTATGAGTCGCTGATCGATCCGCGTCAGAGGCACTATCTCGGCGAATACTATACCCCCGATTGGTTGGCGGAATGGGTGTATAGTCGTGCTGTACCAGACCCGCTCGACACCAAAGTTCTGGATCCGTCCTGCGGTTCAGGAACCTTCCTTTTTACAGCTGTACGACATTTCCTCGATGCGGCTGAGAAGGGCGGCGTCCCATTGCAGGAAGCATTGTCCCGATGCGTTGATCAAGTTTCCGGGCTAGATGTACATCCGGTTGCGGTGCTTTTTGCCCGTGTCACGTACCTCTTGGCAATCGGTGCCGATCGGTTGAGGAGAAAAGAAGGCCCACTGTCAATCCCAGTATATCTTGGTGACGCCCTGCAATGGGACGTTCGGGAGCTGTTGTCGGAAGAAGAGGTTGAAATCGCCGTACCTGGCGAACCGCCGCTCAGATTTCCCGGATCTGTCGCTGGCGATCCGGCATTGCTAGACAACGTTCTAAGGACCATGCGCGAATTTGCTGATCAGGCGGCGTCAATCCGGTCGTTCCAGAGTTGGTTGAATGCCAAAACCACTTTGCCGGACACCGACAAGGACATCCTCATAGAGTCATTCGAGCATATGAGTGCCCTCCATGCAGCGGGCAGGAACCACATTTGGACATTTGTTGTTCGAAACCTGACGCGTCCGCTTTGGCTAAGCTTGCGGAAGGGTCGGCCGGACGTACTGCTAGGAAACCCGCCATGGCTTAGGTACAACGCCATGTCTCCAGATCTTCAGCTTCGGTTCCGGGAGGCCAGCAAGGCGCGAGGACTATGGGAGGGCGGAAAATTGGCCCCCCACCACGACTTATCGGCCTATTTCTTTGCGCGCAGCGTGGAGAGGTACCTTGGCCGCACCGGACATATTGCCTTTGTGATGCCGTTCGCGACCCTTACTAGGGGGCAGTACGCGGGTTTTCGTACTGGACGATTTTCGGATCGAAGAGGCAACACGGCCGCGATCGTTCGTTTTGAGGAAATCTGGACGTTCGACAGCGACGTTCGACCTCTCTTCGAAGTCCCCTCCTGTGTGATATTCGGCAGGAAGAGTGCGACATCGGGCAAATTACCCGCAACCGTAACCGCCTATAAAGGAGCCCTACCTAGGCGAGATGCAACCCCGAGCGAAGCTTTGGCAAATCTGGTCAAGGCGGAGCAACCATGGCCGACAACCGTAAAATTTAACAATACCTCAATTTACCGCGATCGCTTCAAACAGGGCGCGACTCTCGTCCCGCGCAGGCTGACAATTGTACAATCAGTCGCGGTAGGCAAGTTTGGCGAAGATCCAAGTGCCCCCGTCGTCGAAAGTCGAGTTGGTTCTCAGGACAAGGCGCCGTGGAAGTTTCTTTCGCCCTATCGAGGGCAGGTTGAACGACAGTTCCTTCGACCGGTCCTCTTAGGTGAATCCATCGGTCAGTTTCGCGTCCTTGAGCCGACGCTCGGCGTCGTACCTTGGTACGCTAGGCAGAAAGTTCTTTTGGACGCGGACGCCGCATTAGATCAAGGTTACCCGCATTTGGCCACTTGGATGCGGAAAGTGGAGCAAGCCTGGACCAAGCACTCCTCCGGTAGCATGACGCTTATTGAACGCTGGGATTACCATAAAGAGCTAACTCGCCAGTTCCCAGTGAGCCCTCACCGGGTGGTGTATTCCAAGGCGGGTATATTTCCAGCCGCATGCTTAGTCACGGACCCGGAAATATTAATTGACCACAAGCTCTATTGGGGAAGTTTTGAAACTATCGATGAGTGCCGCTTCCTAGTTGCGACCCTTAACTCAGAAGCAGTTCGTTCTCGTGTAGAAGGCATGCAGTCTCAAGGCCAATGGGGAGCAAGGGACTTCGACAAGGTAATGTTCAATCTGCCAATCCCTCGGTTCGACCAGTCCGATCGTCAGCATCAAGATCTTGTCAGTTTAGGGGAGAGAGCCGAGTCCATCGCAGGTTATGTCGAAATACCCGACAATGTCGGCTTTCAGCGCGCCCGAAAACTTATTCGAGATGCTCTTTTGCTATCTAATGTCTCAAGTAGAATAGATCAGATAGTGACACAGATAATCGGTTAGGCCCTAGCTGCCCTCAATCCCCCATCTTAAGCGCCTGGATAAATGCCTCCTGCGGAATATCCACCTTGCCGAACTGCCTCATCCGCTTCTTGCCCTCTTTCTGCTTGTCGAGCAGCTTGCGCTTGCGGGTCACGTCGCCGCCGTAGCATTTGGCGGTGACGTCCTTGCGCAGCGCCGAGATGGTCTCGCGGGCGATGACCTTGCCGCCGATGGCGGCCTGGATCGGGATCTTGAACAGATGGTGCGGGATCAGTTCTTTCAGCTTCTCGCACATGGCGCGGCCACGCTTTTCCGCCGCCGTGCGATGCACCAGCATCGACAGCGCGTCGACCGGCTCCTCATTGACCAGGATCGACATCTTGACCAGGTCGCCCTCACGATAGTCGGTCAGGTGATAGTCGAAGGAGGCGTAGCCCTTGGAGATCGACTTCAGCCGGTCGTAGAAATCGAAGACCACCTCGTTGAGCGGCAGGTCGTAGGTCAGCATGGCACGCTTGCCGACATAGGAGAGATCGGCCTGGATGCCGCGCCTGTCCTGGCAGAGCTTCAGGATACCGCCGAGATAGTCGTCGGGGGTGAGGATGGTGGCGCGGATCCACGGCTCCTCGATCGAGGCGATCTTGACCACGTCGGGCATGTCGGCCGGGTTGTGCAGTTCCTTCACCGAGCCGTCGTTGAGATTCAGGCGGTAGACGACGCTCGGCGCCGTGGCGATGAGGTCGAGGTTGAACTCGCGCTCCAGCCGCTCCTGGATGATCTCCAGATGCAGCAGGCCAAGGAAGCCGCAGCGATAGCCGAAGCCGAGCGCGGCGCTGGTTTCCATCTCGTAGGAGAAGCTTGCGTCGTTGAGGCGCAATTTGCCGACGGCGGCGCGCAGATCCTCGAAATCGGCGGCGTCGACCGGGAACAGGCCGCAAAACACCACCGGCTGCGCCGGCTTGAAGCCGGGCAGGGCCTTTTGCGTCGGGCGGCGGTCCTCGGTGATGGTGTCGCCGACGCGGGTGTCGGCCACTTCCTTGATCGAGCCGGTGAAGAAGCCGAACTCGCCGGGGCCGAGCTCGTCGACATTGACGCGGGCCGGCTTGAACACGCCGGTGCGCTCGACGAGATATTTTGCGCCGGTGCCCATCATGCGGATGGTCTGGCCCTTCTTCATGACGCCGTCGATGATGCGCACCAGCACGATGACGCCGAGATAGGCGTCGTACCAGCTGTCGACCAGCATGGCCTTCAGGGGTGCCGCGATGTCGCCCTCGCGCGGCGGCGGCAGCTGGTGGACGATCGCCTCCAGCACGTCGGGTACGCCAAGGCCGGTCTTGGCCGAGATCAGCACCGCGTTGGAGGCGTCGAGGCCGATCACCTCCTCCACCTGCTCGCGGATGCGCTCGGGCTCGGCCGCCGGCAGGTCGACCTTGTTCAGCACCACGACGATCTCGTGGTTGTTGTCGATGGCCTGGTAGACATTGGCCAGCGTCTGCGCCTCGACGCCCTGGCTCGCGTCGACCACCAGCAACGAACCCTCGCAGGCGGCGAGCGAACGCGACACTTCATAGGCGAAGTCGACATGGCCGGGGGTGTCGATGAGGTTCAGGACATAGTCCTCGCCGTTCCTGGCGCGGTAGTTCAGCCTCACCGTCTGGGCCTTGATGGTGATGCCGCGCTCGCGCTCGATATCCATCGAGTCCAGCACCTGCTCCTTCATGTCGCGCTCCTCCAGCGTGCCGGTGAGCTGGATCAGCCGGTCGGCAAGCGTGGATTTGCCATGGTCGATATGGGCGACGATGGAGAAATTGCGGATGTGGTCGAGGGGCGTCGTCATGCGGCGCGCTTTAGCAGGGGCCGGGTTGAGGGGCAAGCGGTGGGGGTTTTTCCTTCGCCTTCTCCCCCATGCGGGAAGGTGGATCGGCGCGCATCTGAGACGGATCCAAGCGTCGCGATCCTTCACACCCCCCTCTGGCCTGCCGGCCATCTCCCCCGCAAGGGGGGAGATTGGCTGTTCCGCCGCCGGCATCTCCCTTTCGACTTGGGAGATTGGCGAAGGCCTGCGCGACATCTGATCTCCCCCCTTGCGGGGGAGATGCCCGGCAGGGCAGAGGGGGGTGCTGTCCCTCCAACGTTCCGCACTGAGGCACCCCAATCACAAACCAGTGAAGCTGTAACGAAGCCCTGCGCCGTCGCGAAATGGGAGCATGACCCGCCGCAACGGAGACTGCTTCCCCATGATTGCATTGAAGACAAGGACCGGCCTGCTCGCCGGTGCGATGCTTGCCGCCACGCTCGGCGCCGCTTCGGCACAGCCGCTGACCGTGGTCGAGCTGTTCACCAGCCAGGGCTGCTCGTCCTGCCCGCCGGCCAACGCCAACCTGATCAAGGTCAAGGACCAGCCGGGCGTGCTGGCGCTGTCGTTCAACGTCACCTACTGGGACTATCTCGGCTGGAAGGACACGTTCGGCCGCAAGGAATTCACCGATCGCCAGGTGACCTACGAGCCGTCGCTCGGCCGTGACGGACCGTTCACGCCGCAAGTGGTGGTGAACGGCAGACGCGACGGCGTGGGCGCGGCGCCCGGCGAAATCCAGAGCCTGATCGCCAAAGGCGGCCACACCCAGGGTCCGGAGCTTTCGCTCGACAAGGCCAAGGTCAGCATCGGCGCCGGCAAGGCGCCGGGCGGCGGCGCCGACATCTGGCTGGTGCGCTACACGAGAGGCGTCGTCGGGGTGCCGGTGGCGCGTGGCGAGAACACCGGCCGAACGCTGCCGCACGCCAATGTCGTGCATGCGCTGACGAAGCTCGGCAGCTGGAACGGCGAGGCCACCACGCTGCCGCTGCCGGCGGCCACCGGCGGCTTGAACACCGCGGTGCTGGTGCAGGCGCCAGGCGGCGGCCCGATCCTGGCCGCGGCCGCCAACTGATCTCTTTTTCCCTACGCGCGGGGCCGCATGACAGCGGCAACGCATAACCCGGCCCGCTTCCGCGCGCCAAAACCCAAGGAGACTATCATGACCAAGTATCTGACCCTGCCGGCGCTCGCCCTCGCGCTTTCCGCTGCCGTCTTCGTCGCCGGCGCCCGCGCCGACGACGCGACCAACGCGATGAAGCCCGCCAACGCGATGGCGACCGACGCCATGAAGCCGGCTGACGCCATGAAGCCCGCCGACGCCATGAAGCCCGACGCGATGAGCACCGAGGCGATGAAGCCGGCTACCACCGACGCGATGAAGCCGGCCACGGATGCGATGAAGCCGGCGGACGCCATGGCTCCGGCTCAATAGGTCCGGTCTTTGCAGCCTCGGCGCGTCGGCAGACGAGGGCGCCCCAGGTTGTTCTCTCGCGGCGCGAGAGCCAGTTGTTTTGTACACAATTCCGGACGGAAAGTCCGCTGCACGCTTTTCTGGAATTGCCAAGTTTGCGACCCTCGCAAGGAGCCCACCATCATGTTGAACAGACGTACTTTCTCCGCCGCACTCGCCGCTGGAATGGCAACGACGCTGTTGGCCGGCGCCGACAAGGCGCGAGCGCAAACGGGCTCCAAGGTTCGCAATGTCATCCTGGTCCACGGCGCCTATGCAGATGGCTCGTGCTGGTCGGAGGTGATCGGGGTTCTTCAGAAGGCCGGCTTCAACACAACCGCCGTCCAACACCCGCTGACCACCCTGGAGGCGGGCGTCGAGGCAACGCGCCGCGCCATCGCGCTCCAGGATGGACCGACGATCCTTGTCGCGCACTCCTTTGCCGGCATGATCATCACCGAGGCAGGCGTGGATTCGAAGGTTACGTCGCTGGTCTATGTCGCGGCGCGTGCACCGGATGCCGGCGAAGACTACACGGCGCTCGCCAAGACTTTTGCGGCGCCCCCCGCCTCCGCCGGCCTTGTCTGGTCCGGAGGCTATGGCAAGCTCGGAGAAGAGGCTTTCCTGCGAGATTTCGCCGGCGATCTTCCTAGCGAGAAGGCGCGCATCCTTTATGCCGTGCAGGCACCGATCTCGGACAAGCTATTCTCCGGGAAGACGACGCAAGCGGCTTGGCGCTCGAAGCCAAGCTGGTATGCCGTCTCGACCGAGGATCGGACGATCAACCCGGATCTCGAGCGCTTCATGGCCAAGCGCATGAACGCAAAGACCATAGAAGTGAAGGCAAGCCATTTGTCGCTGATTTCTCATCCGCATGAGATCGCCAACCTCATCGAGGCTGCCGCCCGGCATGTCGGATGATTGGATTTGACCGGCGCACGGCAATGTGCGCCGCCGGCGGCACCATATATCGTATAGTCGTACCAACAGGCATGGGAGATTTGACATGACCGACATTCGGAAAACGGCCGGGAGCCGACCGGCGAACTTCGTCAAGAGCGCGTTCGCGGCGATCATCCTGACGGCGGCTGCCGCGACCTTCTGGCAAAGCCCTGCACGCTCGGCCGAGGACGCGGTGGTGATCCCGCCGCCGGCGATGGACGAGAAGGCGGCGAGCGGCACCGAGAAGGCGATCTTCGCCGGCGGCTGCTTCTGGGGCGTGCAGGGCGTGTTCCAGCACGTCAAGGGCGTGAACAAGGCGGTGTCCGGCTATACCGGCGGCAGCGCCGAAAACGCCGTCTATGAAGTGGTCGGCACCGGCCGCACGGGCCACGCCGAATCCGTCGAGATCACCTACGACCCGTCGAAGGTCACCTACGGCCAGCTGCTGCAGGTGTATTTCTCGGTCGCGCACAATCCGACGCAGTTGAACTACCAGGGGCCGGATTCAGGCACGCAGTACCGTTCGACGATCTTCGCCGAGAATGACGTGCAGAAGAAGGTCGCCGAGAGCTACATCGCCCAGCTCGACAAGGCCAAGGTGTTCGGCAAGCCGATCGTCACCACGCTGGAAACCGGCAAGACCTTCTACCCGGCCGAGGATTACCATCAGGACTTTCTGACGCTGAACCCGACCTATCCCTACATCGTCTACAACGACCTGCCCAAGATCGAGAATCTGAAGGCGCTGTTCCCTACGCTCTACAGCGAGAAGCCGGTGCTGGTGCTGGCCTCCAGCAAGAGCTGAGGACGGCCGGCCGGTTCCGTAGCGCAGGGATTTCGACTCGTCGGGTAAATATCCGCGTGGGGCGGATGGCATGCCTTGGCGATTGGCCGAAACGCCCATCGCGATCGTCATCCACGGGCGGAGCAAGGAGCGAAGCGACGCGCGCAGACCCGAGGATCCGTTCCGTGACGTCCGAGCGCTGCTACGGTGCAGAATTCTGCTCCGCTGCGCTCTTCGATCAAAGTCACGGAATGGATTCCAGGGTCTGCGCGACGCCGCTTCGCGGCTGCTCCGCCCTGGAATGACGAGGCTGGGAGGCTTCCGCCAATCCCAGCGTTTGCGTCGATTTCACGGAAAGGAACGGTGAGGCCCCGATGGCAACCTCGCCGCTCGCGCTTTTCCTGGAACTACCCCCATGCCGGTTTGGGCGGATGGTTGGCGAAACCATCCGCCTTTGTTTTGCCGGCAAATAGAATACAATGTGAAGCAGTTCATAGAATTATACTTGGCGCTGCAAAACATTGACATCCGATCTTCTGCCACCGCATAATCATCGCCGTCACCTTTCGAATATTCTGTTTCAACTGATCCGGGACCCTGCTTCCGGGGCGGATTCTTGTTGGCTGCATTGATGAGCCGGACATGCCGGCCGCGCTTTGGGAACAACGACAGATGGGGAGGAATGACAGATGGCCATCGACATAAAAGTCTCCGTCTACACCAACGGCGACGACGCCTTCGTCGCCTGGGCGCCCAGCGACTTCATCGCCGGATGCCGGGGCTTCCTTCTGGAGCGCGGCCGCAAGGCCGGCGCGACCGAGAAGATCGAGCCCGTCGAGAACCGCGTCGGCTTCACCAAGGACAAGCCGAAATCGGGCGACCACCGGCCGTCGGATGTGTGGCCGTTCCAGCGCTTCAACTGGACCGACCACGCGGCCGATGTCGGCAATGTCGTGCGCTACCGGGTGACCGCGATGATGAGCGCCGGCCCTGGCAAGCCGCTGACCAAGGGCGTGTCGAGCGACTGGACGGACTGGCATACGCTCGCCACCGACGCCGGTGGCGGTTTCTCCTGCTACTTCAACCGCGGCCTGGTGCTGTCGCAATTCGTCGCCCGCTACATGGCCAAGAACAAGCTCTCGCCGGCGGCCTTCAAGAAGAGCCTGCAGACCAATGGCGACGCAAAGTTCCGCGCTTTCCTGGAAGGCGATCTCGGGCTGCGCATGGTCGGGCTGACGCAAGGCGCCGGCGACGAATTGCATGCCGCCCTCTACGAGCTCGGCGACGCGACGCTGGAGACGGCGCTGATCGGGCTCGGGCCGCGGCTCAATCTCATCCTCGCCAACGGCTCCGACAGAAAAGGCGACGGCAACAAGGACGCGCGCAAGAACCTCAACGACCACGGCATCGCGACCATCGACCGGATGCTGAAATCGAAAGGCCTCGGCCACAACAAGTTCGTCGTCGTGTCGCAGGACGGCGAGCCAAAGAAGGTGTGGACGGGCAGCACCAACTGGAGCACGACGGGCCTGTGCACGCAGGTCAACAACGGCCTGCTGATCGAGGACGCGGCGGTGGCGGAGCATTTCCGCAAGCATTGGGACCTGCTCAAGGACGCCTCGCCGCCGAAGACCGACCCGGCCAATTTCACGCCGGCGCTGATGGCGGACAACAACGCGCCGAAAACCTTCACAGTGGGCACCGCCAAGGCGACCGTCTGGTTCACCCGCACCTCCGACGGGGCCGACATGGCGGCGCTGCGCGATGTGATCACATCGGCCAGGCAGGCGGTGCTGTTCCTGATGTTCACGCCGGGCAAGCAGGGGCTGCACACGCTGGCCGGCCAGCGCGCCAGGGAAAAGGGCATGTATGTGCGCGGCGTGGTCTCGACGCTGAGCGCGGACGAGGGCGGCACCGAACAGAATTTCCTCGACATCGACCTGGTGAGCAGCGACCGGAAATTCACGCCCGACCGCTACGCGGTGGCGCAGCCGCAAGGCCTCGACGCGCCGCTCGGGCCATGGATCGCCGAGGTCAACCGGCGCAGCTTCCTGTCGCAGATCGGCCACGCCATCGTGCATTCGAAGATCCTGGTGACCGACCCGCATTCAGACGACTGCGTGGTGGTGACCGGCAGCCACAATTTCTCGGCGCCGGCGAGCGAGAAGAACGACGAGAACCTGGTGATCGTGCGCGGCCACAGGAAGCTTGCCGCCGCCTATGCCACATACGCGATGTCGGTCTACAGCCACTACCGCTACCGCTCCTACATCCGCGAGATGCGGGCGCAGGGCAGGACGCCGTGGAGCTACCTCGACGACGACGATCAATGGCTGAAGACCGAGCTCAGGACCAAGGCGCAGGAGATCGCCTTCTGGACGCAGGGTTAGTCCCTTCTCCCCGTTTCACGGGGAGAAGGTGCCCGAAGGGCGGATGAGGGGCAGCGCCGGCATCTGCGTTTAACCGCCGACCCATGGCTGCCTGACAGGTCAGCGCCGCCCCTCATTGCCCTGCCGGGCATTTCTCCCTGGCGTGACTGATCGACCTGAGGCTTGATTGCCAGGTGGTTCCCCCAATCCGTCGCTGCTTCGCAGCGCCACCTTTCCCCCCTCCGGAGGGAAAGG
>NZ_VFTJ01000031.1:0-36655 GCF_006439595.1 Mesorhizobium sp. B3-1-9 | reverse complement strand
CTGGACCGTCGCAGCACTCGAGAATCGCGGCATGGATCCTCGGGTCTGCGCGCGTCGCTTCGCTCCTTGCTCCGCCCTAGAATGACGACGCTGAGGTGCTTCGGCCAATCTCCGCAGTCGCGTGCTTTCCCGCGCTAAAAACTAGCCGGACAACTGCTTAGCCGACTATGCGCAACCCTTGATTTAACGACCTCGACGGCGATTCAAATGAAAGGACCACACCATGGCCACTACAAAGCTGCTCAGCGATGCCGAGGTCGAAAAGAACCCGGCGGTGAAGGCCGTGTTCGACGATATCCGCGCGACGCGGAAATCCGACTTCGTCAACAATTTCTGGCGTGGGCTGGCCAACGATCCGGCGGCGCTGAAGCGGGTGTGGGAGCAGCTGAAGGCGGTGATGGTCGCCGACAGCGCCATCGATCCGCTGACCAAGGAAATGATCTACATCGCGGTCTCAGTCGCCAATGGCTGTTCCTACTGCATCCACTCGCATACGGCCGCCGCGCGGGCCAAGGGCATGACCGACGCGCAACATGGCGAGCTGGTGTCGATCATCGGCCTGGCAGGGCAGACGAACCATCTGGTGACATCCCTGCAGATTCCAGTCGACCCGCAGTTCGAGGTGAAGTGAGTCGGGGGAGCGTCACGACGTTTCCGTGTCGCTGCCAGCAAAAAAATATCGTCCGGCGGCGGCCGTTCGCGCATTTCACAGGCTTGTGTGCTTGAATCAAACTTTGCCCCGGCACTGTTAAGGAAGTGACATGTAACGGCACTAAGGAAGCCGCACGCGCAGTCGTTCGCCCTTGGTTTCCGGCACGGCTTTCGCGGCGGAGCCGTCATGAAAATCGTTCAGATCACCGATACCCATTTCAGCCCGACCAAGCCGCATTTCAACGGCAATTGGGAGCCGCTGGCCGACTGGATCGAGCAAAGCGGCGCCGATCTCGTCATCCACACCGGCGATCTGACCGTCGACGGAGCCGACAAGGATGACGACATCAGCTTCTGCATGGGACTGATGCGGGAGGTATCGAGACCCGTGCTGCTGGTGCCCGGCAACCACGACGTCGGCCATCTGCCGGGTTCGCTGCAGCCGGTCGATGCGGCACGGCTGGAGCGCTGGCGCCGCCTGGCCGGTCCTGACTACTGGTCCGAGGATGCGGGAAACTGGCGGCTCATTGGGCTAAACAGCCAGGTGATGGGCTTCAACGATGCCGCGGAGGAAGCCCAGTTCGAATGGCTGCGGGACACGCTGGAAAGCCGTGGCGGCCGCCGCGTCGCGATGTTTGCCCACAAGCCGCTTTTTGTCGACGATCCGGACGAAGGCGATACCGGCTATTGGAGCATCCGGCCGGCGCAACGCCGGCGTCTCTACGATCTGATCGCCGCCCACGACGTGGCCCTGCATGCGAGCGGCCACCTGCACTGGGCGTGGAAGGGCAAATACGCCGGCACCTCCCTGGTATGGGGGCCGTCCGCCGCCTTCATCGTCGACACCATGGAACGCAAGATGCCGGGCGAACAACTGATCGGCGCCGTCATGCATCATTTTGATGACGCGGTCGCGAGCGAGATCGTCGCCGTTCCCGGCATGACCCTTCATGTTCTCGATGACGTGGTCGAGGAAGTCTATCCGCACGAGGCCCACAAGGTCCGCAGGAAGGCTGGGTGATGGGCGTGCTGTCGCTGCGTGGCCTGAGCAAGGCCTTTGCCGGCAACGCCGTACTGAATGGCGTCAGCCTCGATGCGGAACCCGGCGAATTCATCGCCCTGGTCGGCCCGTCGGGGTGCGGGAAAAGCACCTTGCTGCGTATTCTCGCGGGACTCGACCATGCCGATGCCGGTGAGATAATGGTCGGTGGCAAGGACATGTCGAACATTGCCGCGGCCAACCGGAACATCGCCATGGTGTTCCAGTCCTACGCGCTCTACCCGCATCTGACGGCTGGCCAGAACATCGCCGTCCCGCTTGCCATAAAGCGGCTGAGCCTCACGCAGCGCCTGCCGCTGATCGGCGCTTGGCTACCGGGCCAGGGGGAGATACGCGCCGGCATCGCGCGCGATGTGCGCGAGATGGCCGCCTTGCTGAAGATCGACCATTTGCTCGACCGCAAGCCCGGACAGATGTCTGGCGGGCAGAGGCAGCGCGTGGCGCTGGCGCGCGCGATGGTGCGCCATCCCAGCATCTTCCTCATGGACGAACCGCTTTCCAACCTGGATGCCAATCTGCGCGTCCATGCGCGCGGCGAGATCGTGGAATTGCACCGGCGCGCCGGTGTGCCAACGCTCTATGTGACGCATGACCAGGCCGAGGCGCTGTCGATGGCCGATCGCGTCGCCGTCATGATCGGCGGCCATCTGCTTCAGCTCGCCACGCCCGAGACGATCTACAACGACCCCACCCATATCGAGGTCGCGCGGTTCGTCGGCCAGCCGAGGATCAATATCCTGCAGGCGATCGCCGAAAACGGTCGCGTCGACTTCGAAGGCATGCGGCTGGCTTTGCTGGAGAAGGTGGCGAACGGCCCGATCAGCCTCGGCATTCGCCCGGAATTCGTCAAACTGTCCCCCAGCGGGCGGAGCGGCGTTGCCGGGCGGATTGAACGGCTGGAATTCCTCGGCTCGGAAGTCATTGCCCATTGCCGGCTCGACGTCTCCGGCGACAGCGTCATCGCCAAGCTGGCGCCGCAGGAGGCGAAGGACCTGATCGGCGGAATGCCGGTGGGCATCCTTCTGGCTCCTGAGCAGGCGATGGTCTTCGGGCCTGAGGGACGCCGGCTGCGCATCGCGGAAGTGGCGGGCGCACGGCAGGAGCCGGCCTATGTCTAGCGTCGCGCTGGCGGGCAATGTCCTGAGCGCCGCGGCACTGCGTGCGCGCAGCGAGGACCGGACCGCCTGGCTGCTGGCGCTGCCGGCGATCGTGCTGCTCTTCCTGTTCGTGCTGTTGCCGGTGGTTGCCGTCGTCTTTCTGGGCTTCACCGATTTCGAGCTCGGCTACGGCAAATTCCGTATCGTCGGCTTCGAGAACTACGCGCATCTGTTCAGCGACCGCACCTTCCGAAAATCGCTGTGGAACACCACTCTCTACACGGCGATGGTCGCCCCGGTCTCGATCGCGCTCGGCTTGGGTGTCGCGCTTCTGATCGAAGGCGAATTGCGCGCGCGGGCTTTCTTCCGCACCGTCTACTTCCTGCCCGTGGCCTCGCTGATCGTCGCGATGGCAACCGTCTGGCAGTATATCTTCCATCCGACTATCGGGCCGCTCAACGCGCTGCTTTCGCTTGTCGGCATTCCCGGCCCGAACTGGCTCGGCGCCTCGAACACCGTCCTCTACAGCCTGTCGATCATCGGCGTCTGGCAGTCGGTCGGCTTCAACATGGTGCTGTTCCTGGCCGGCCTGACGGCGATCCCGCGCGAACTCTACGCAGCGGCTGAAGTCGACGGCGCGAAATCGGCGCTCGACCGGTTCTTCCTGGTCACCTGGCCGATGCTCGGGCCGACGACGCTGTTCGTCGTCACGATCAGCATCACCAATGCGGTTAAGGTTTTCGAGACCGTGAAGATGCTGACTGACGGAGGCCCGAACAAGGCGTCCGAAGTGCTCCTCTTCACCATCTACCAGGAGGGCTTCGTCTATATGCGCGTCGGCTATGCGTCGGCGATGACGGTGGTTTTCCTGGCGATCCTCGTCGTTTTGATGTTCCTGCAGTATCGCGTCCTCGACCGGCGGGTACACTACACATGACCAGCATTCCGGTCGGCCGTATCGTCCGCTTCACGTTGCTTTCGCTCGGTGCGCTGATGATTCTGGCGCCCTACATCTTCATGATCTCGACCGCCGGCAAGACGCAGAGCGACATCTTCACCGCGGCGCTTTCGCTGATCCCGCAGCACCCCTTCTTCGCTGAGAATTTCGCCAAGGCGCTGGAGAGGGTGCCAATGGCAACGCTGCTGTGGAACGGCATCGTCGTGTGCGGACTGATCTTCTTCTTCCAGGTCGCGGCTGCGATCCCTTGCGCCTACGCGATGGCCAAGCTGAAATTTCGCGCGGCGCGCGTGATGATGGTGCTGGTCATGCTCGGCCTTCTGGTTCCCATCCATGCGACAGCTCTGCCGCTCTATGTCGCGTTCGACCGCATGTCGCTGCTCAACAGCTACACCGCGCTGGTCGCTCCGTTCACGATCTCGGTGTTCGCGATCTTCATGTTCCTGCAATTCTTCCGCGCGATGCCCGACGACCTCATCCACGCGGCGCGGCTCGACGGCATGTCGGAGCTCGGCATCATCGCGCGCGTCATCGTGCCCAACGCCTGGCCGGCCGTCACCGCCTTCGCGATCTTTTCCGTCGTCGCGCACTGGAACGATCTCTACTGGCCGCTGATCGTCATCAGCAAGCAGGCCTACGCCACGCCGCCGCTCGGCCTGATGTACTTCCGCGCCGCGGAAGCGGGCGACGACTACGGCGCGCTGATGGCCGCGACGCTGATCATCACCCTTCCTCTCGTCGTCGCCTTCCTGCTCGCGCAGAAGCGCTTCGTCGAAGGCATCACCATGACCGGTCTCAAAGGCTGACCGGCCAACAAGGAGCACGAGCAATGAAGCATTTCTCCAGGATTATTGCCATGGCGGCGGTGTCGCTGGCATCGGCCCTTCCGGCCTATGCCGACACGACACTGACGGTCCACTATCCGATGCCCGGTTTCTTCAAGAACGTGATGGACACGATCTCGAAGAAGTTCATGGAAGAGAATCCCGACATCAAGATCCAGTTCGCCAGCCCGTCCGCGACCTATGAGGAAGGCATCCAGACCATTCTTCGTCAGGCCGGCACCGACGAGATGCCCGACATCACCTTCATCGGCCTCAATCGCCTGCGCATGCTCAACGAGCGCGACGTCGCCGTCGACCTCGGGCCGCTGGTGAAGAAGGACGGCAACATGGCCGAGCAAGGCTTCTCCGACACCATACTGAAGCTCGCGCAGGTGAACGGCAAGCAGATCGGGCTGGCCTTCGCCACCTCCAATCCGATCATGTATTACAACGCCGACCTGGTTAAGGCGGCCGGTGGCGATCCGGACAATCCGCCCAAGACCTGGGACGAGGTGATCGCGCTTGGCGGCAAGATCAAGGCGCTCGGCAACGGTGTCGACGGCATCGACTTCCGCTGGCAGGGCGATGATTGGATGTTCTCGGCGCTGCTGTTTGGCGCCGGGGGCAAGATGCTGAACGGCGACGAGAGCAAGGTCGCTTTCAACAGTCCAGAAGGCGAGAAGGCTGTCGAGCTTATCGAGCGGATGGTGAAGGAAGGCGGCATGCCGGTCTTCACCAAGCCGGCGGGCGAGCAGGCTTTCGCGGCCGGCAAGGTCGGCTTCGAATTCCAGACCACAGGCGCGCTGGTCAACACGATCAAGAATGTCGGCGACAAGTTCACGCTGCGCACGGCCAAGATCCCGCTGATCGATCCGGTCAACGGCCATTTGCCGACCGGCGGCAATGCGGTGGTCATCCTGACCAAGGACACCGCGAAGCAGGAAGCCGCCTGGAAGTTCGCCAAGTTCGCCGCCGGCCCGTACGGCGCGTCGGTGGTGGTGCCCGGCACCGGCTATGTCCCCAACAACGAACTCGCCGCGAAATCACCTGATTATCTCGGCGATTTCTACAAGAAGAACCCGCTGTTCCAGGCCGGCCTCAGCCAGATGCCGCTGATGGTTCCGTGGTACGCCTTCCCGGGCACCAACGGAGTCAAGGTGACGCAGACCATCGTCGACAATCTGTCCCGCATCGTCGACCAGTCGGCGACGCCGAAGGAAGCGCTTGCCGACGCCGCGAGCGACGTCGAAGGCATGTTGCCGACGCAATAACTGCTTGCTCAGCAAGCCGTCGCGCCTACCCGGCGCGGCGGCTTTCCGAAGCGCTATACCGGCCGGTAAACCTTCTCCGCCGTGTTCCAGAAGATGTCCGCCTCGGCCTTGGCGCCGTGTCCGGCAACCGCAGCGCGGTGCGTCTTGATCAGCTCGGCATGGCTGGTCCACAGCTTTTCGATCGGGAAGTTCGAGCCGAACATCAGATGGTCAGCCCCAACGATTTCGATCGTGTTGTCGACGATGTAAGCGATCAGATCCGGATCGTTGCGGTGCACGAAGGTGCCGAGGCCGGAAAGCTTGGCGTAGAAATTGGGCGCGGCCGATAGCGTGCGCAAGCCGGCCTTCCAGGCTTCTGTCGTTTCGGGCGCCATATCGGTCAGCATGCCGGCATGGGTGAGGATGAAATCGGTTTCGGGGTTTTCGTCGACCAGCCTCAGCCCATCTTTCATCTGGGCGGGGAAAAGCTGCAGGTCGAATGAGAGGCCGTAGTCCTTCAGCCGTGCCACGTTTTTCCGCACCTTCGGATCGATTACCTGGTCGGCGGAGGCGGCGAAGCGAAAGGCTTGCGTTTCGTGCCAGTGGAGCTGCATGCGCACGCCGCGCAGCAGCTTGTATTTCATCAGCCGGTCGATCTGGTGGCGCACGTCATCCACGGTCATGTCGGCGTAGCCGACGATGGCATGCGGCCAGCCGGTCTCGTCGGCTGTCTTCTGCAGGAAGGCGACTTCCTTCTCGAAGTCCTCCTTGGCCCAGTTGGTCTGGACATAGACGGCCTTCTCGACGCCCGAGCCTTTCTGGTCTTCGAGGAATTCGCCGATCGGATAGTCGCGGCGGATCGGCTCGTAGGGGCCGAAGATGCGCGGCACCATGGGGCCGACCAGCCAGGGCTGGTCCTTCTGGCGCCAGATGTGGAAATGCGCGTCGATGGCTTTCTGCATCACGATACCCTTTTCCAGATGACTGAAGCCGCAGGCGCAGGACGGGCGAGCGACAGGATGAAATCGGTCAGGCTTCCCACCGACGAGCCGTCGACCAGATCGTCGAGCGCCGGCAGGATGGCGCGGAGTGCCGCCGTCGCCGGGCGAAAGCGCGGATCGCCGGCGAGCGGCGTCGCCAGCGACAGCCGGAAAGCGCGGGCGCTGAAGCGGCGCATCGCGGTTTCGAGATCGGAATGGTCGCCGCGTTCCAGGCCATCGGACAGGATGACGACGCAGGCGCCGCGCGCGAAGGCGGAAAAGCGCGGCACCGAAAGGAAGGCAAGCAATGTCGGCCCCATGCGGGTGCCGCCGTCCCAATCATCGACAAGCGCCGCGGCGCGGGCAAGCGCTTGCTCGCGGTCACGAATGCGCAGCGCCGAGGTGATGCGGGTGAGGCGCGTGCCGAAGGTGAAGACTTCGGCGCGGTCCACGCCTTGCACGGCCGCGTGGGCCAGCTTGAGGTAGTCGGCGGTGTGCTGCTTCATCGAGCCTGACACATCGATGAGCAGGAGCAGTTTTCGCGATACGGTCTGGCGACGGCGCAGCTGCGGCGCGGGGATGTCGCCGTCGGCGCTGACGATTTCGCTGAGCGAGCGGCGGAGATCGAGCGTGCCGCGCGAGCGGGTGCGCGCGGTGCGAAAGGAACGGCGCACGGGCAGGGCACCAGCAAGCTTGCGGCGGAATGAGCCAAGGTCATCGGGATCGCGCTGGAAGTCGCGCATGCTCAACTGCTCGAGCGCTGAGGACAGTTCGCCGCCTTTCTCGTGGCGCGGGGTCTGGCTCTCTTGTTCGCGTGTGCCGCGATCGCCCTTGACGCGGGTTTCGTCGTCATCTTCGCCTTCGATCGAAGGCTTGGCGTCGCCGTAGAAATAGCCGCGGAAATGCGCGTCGAATTCGCTGCGGCGGTCGGGCGAGGGCGCCAGCGTGGCAAGGGCTGCTTCGCGGATGTCGTTCATCGAGCGCGGTCCGAGCAGGGTGACTGCCTGCATGAAGCTAGTTACCTGTTCGGGTGCGATGGCGAAGGCGTGACGGCGCAGCAGGCGGGCGAAGCCCAGAAAAGGCGCAGCGGCACGAGGCAAGCTTTCCCCACGCATCATTCCTTCGCGCCCCCCTCTGTCCTGCCGGACATCTCCCCCACGAGGGGGGAGATTAGCAGCGTTGGCGCGCCGCTCAATTCTGCCAGGCTGAAGATTGGCGAAAGCCGGCGCGACATCCGATCTCCCCCCTTGTGGGGGAGATGTCCGGCAGGACAGAGGGGGGCGCTGTCCCGCCAGCGCTGAGAGATAGGCGCGCAATGCCGATTGCTCATCACCCCAGCGCCTCCTCGACAATCCTCCCCAGTTCCGGCGCGATCGCCGACAAATCCTCCTCGTCCTTGATCAGCACGCCGATGGCGCGGCGGAAGGCTTGCGGCCACGGGCTGCCGCCTTTTTCGAGGATGGTCGCGGCATTCGCCCATTCGACCGCTTCGGCAATGCCGGGCGGCTTGGCCAGCGGCCGCGCGCGGATCTCCTGCACGGCATTGGCAACCGCGCGCGCCGTCGCTTCGGCGACGTGGCCCGAGCGCAGCATGATGATCTCGGCCTCGCGCTGGGCGTCGGGATAGCCGATCCAATGATAGACGCAGCGCCGACGCAGCGCCTCGGCAAGCTCGCGGGTGCGGTTCGAGGTCAGGATGACGATCGGCTGCGCCGCGGCGCGAATCGTGCCGCGCTCCGGAATGCTGATCTGGAAATCAGAGAGGAATTCCAAGAGCAGCGCCTCGAACTCGTGGTCGGAACGATCGATCTCGTCGACCAGAAGCACGCGTTGCTCCGGCGCCCGCAAAACTTGCAGCAGCGGCCGGGCGATCAGGAAGCGGTCGTCATAGATGTCGATCTCGTGCTCGCCGGCATGGCGGATGGCGAGCAGCTGGCGCTGGTAGTTCCACTCGTAAAGCGCATGCCCGGCGTCGATGCCTTCATAGCATTGCAGGCGCACCAGCTCGCGGCCGAGGAGTTCGGCGACCGCCTTCGCGGCTTCGGTCTTGCCGACGCCCGGCGCCCCCTCGAGCAGCAGCGGTTTGCCGAGGCGAATCGCCAGGAAGATCGCGGTGGCGAGGCTGTCGTCAGCCAGATAGCGCGAGGCGGCAAGGCGCGCGGCTATCGCCTCCGGCGAAGCCGCGACCGCAACGGCGTCGGCGTTTGCCATCTTCCCCTCAGCCCGCCGCCTGCGCCTTCAGCGCGCGCAGGATGCGCTCCGGCGTGATCGGCAGCGTGTCGATGCGCACGCCGACCGCGTCGAAGACGGCGTTGGCGACGGCCGGGATTTGCGGGTTGGCGCACATCTCGCCGGGGCCCTTGGCGCCGAACGGCCCATCGGCGGAAGGGCGCTCCAGCACAATGATCTCGGTCTCCGCCAGGTCGCCTGGGCCAGGCATCAGATACTGGTTGAAGTCGGTGCCGCCATGGTCGCGGTTCGGATAATAGGGTTCGGTCGTCTCGTAGAGCGCGTGGCTGATTCCCATCCAGGAGCCGCCGACCAACTGCTGCTCGACCATCTTCGGATTGAGCGCGCGGCCGATCTCGAAGACGTTCTTGACCGTCAGCACCGTCACTTCGCCGGTCTCGTCGTCGACCTCGACCTCGGCCACCGTGCAGGCATGGGCGTAGCAGGTGGAGGGCTTCATCGCGCCGGTCTCTTTTTCCGGGTAGGAGCGCGGGATCAGGAACATGCCGCGGCCTGAGATCGAGCGGCCGCGCTTGAAATGCGCCGACAGGGCGACATCGAAGATCGAGATCGATTTCTGCGGCGCGCCCTTCACCTGTATATTGCCCTGGCCGTCGGTCTCGAGGTCGGAGGCGTTCACCTCCAGCTCTTCGGCGGCCACTTCCAGCATCACCTGGCGGGCTTCCTTGGCGGCCTGGATGACGGCATTGCCGGCGCGGTGCGTGCCGCGCGAGGCGAAGGTGCCCATGCAATGCGGGCCGGTGTCGGTGTCGGCGGTGTCGACGACGACGCGGTCGGTCGGCACGCCGATCGTCTCGGCGCAGATCTGCGCCATGATCTGCTTCATGCCCTGGCCGAGATCGACGGATGACAGCGTGACCATGAAGTTGCCGGTCGGCGTCGAATGCACGAGCGCCTGGGTCGGATCGCCGCCGAGATTCATGCCCGTCGGATAATTGATCGCGGCGACGCCGCGTCCACGCCGGATCGCCATCTCAAGCTCCGTTCTTGTAGGAGGACATCGCCATGTATTTCTCCGCCACCGGCCAGTTGGCGGCGCGCGAGGCTTCCTGCATGCATTCGATCAGCGCGGCACCCTCGGTCGGCTGGCGATGCGCCTTCATGTCGCCGTCGCGATAGGCGTTGATGAAGCGGAATTCGAGCGGGTCCATGCCGATCAGCCGGGCCAGCTTGTCCATCTGCACCTCCAGCGCGAAGTCGCCGATGGTGACGCCGAAGCCGCGCATTGCGGAGGAGGGGGTGCGGTTGGTGTAGACGCAGTAGGTGTCGATCCAGACATTCGGGATCGTGTAGGGGCCGGGATAGTGCCCAGCGCCCTTCTGCGCGCCGTAGGGCGAGTGGCGCGAATAGGCGCCGGCATCGGTGTAGCCGGTCACCTTGCGCGCAACGATGCGGCCGTCCTTCATCAAGCCGTCCTTGATGACGACCTTCTCGGCCGCGCGCGGCGAGGAGATCTGCATCTCCTCCTCACGGCTATAGATAAAACAGACCGGGCGTCCGGTTAGCTTGGCGGCGAGGATGGCGATCGGCTCGACGATGACGTCGACCTTGCCGCCAAAACCGCCGCCGACCGTGCCGCCGACAAAATGCAGCTTCGAGCCCGACATCTGCAGAATGATCGAGGTGTTGTCGAGGGTGAAGAACATCGCCTGCGTGTTGGTGTAGCAGGTGAAGCGGTCGTTGCCTTCTGGCGTCACCACGCAGCCCGTCGTCTCGGTCGGCGCGTGCTCGATCGGCGAGGACTGGTAGGACTGTTCGAGGATGTGGTCTGCCCCGGCAAAGCCTGCCTCGACATCGCCGAAGCGCACCTTGCGGCACTCGCCGCTGTCATAGAGGTAGTAGTTCTGGCCGTGATATTCGTTGACCAAAGGCGCGCCGGGCTTCAGTGCCTCCTCCATGTCGAAGACCGCCGGCAGCACCTCATAGTCGACCTTGATCTTGGCGGCGGCTTCCTGCGCCGCGCGCTCGGTCTCGGCCAGCACCGCCACCACGGCCTCGCCCTTCCAGCGCACCTTGCCGTCGGCGAGCACGGTTTCGTCCTCGGGACCGATCTGGATCAGGATCAGGATGGTGTAGACATTGTGCGGCACGTCCTTGGCGGTCAGCACCTTGACGACGCCCGGGTGCTTTTCCGCTTGCGACGTGTCGATCGACCGGATGCGGGCATGGTGGTGCGGGCTGCGCACCATCTTCAGATGCAGCATGCCCGGGAAGTTCCGGTCGGCGAAATAGGTAGTCTTGCCGGTGACGTGTCCAGGGGAATCGAGCCGCGGGCGGCCCTGGCCGATCTCATGCAGGCCGTCCTTGCGGACATCGGCGAAATAGTCCTTGCGCAGTTCCATAGCTCGGTCCCTCAGGCGGCGTTCTGCGAGTTGGCGCGCGCGGCGGTCAGCACCGCCTGGATGATCGGCTCATAGCCGGTGCAGCGGCAGATGTTGCCGGACAGCGCCTCGACCACATCGTCGCGGCTCGGGTTCGGCGTGCGGTCGAGCAGCACCTTTGCCGCCATGATCATGCCCGGCGTGCAGAAACCGCATTGCGTGGCGAAGGCATCGAGGAAAGCGCGCTGCAGCGGATGAAGCACGCCGCCTTCGGCAAGGCCGGCGGTCGTCCTGATGTCAGCCCCGCCGCAGGTTTCAGCCAGCGTCAGGCAGGAGAGCCGCAATTCGCCGTCGATGATGACCGAGCAGGCGCCGCAGGTGCCCTGGTGGCAGCCGCCCTTGGGCGATGTGTCGCCGATCTTGTCGCGCAGCGCGTGGAGCAGCGTCGCGCCGCTTTCGACGAACTCGGCTTTTTCGGAGCCGTTGAGTGTGAATTGAACCGGGACCTTCGTCATTTTTCCTCCCTGCGCGCCTGCCCGGAACGGCCGGACAGACGCGCGTCCCCCACGGATATTAGTCAAGCAGCAGCCGGCCGAGATGGACCGGCAGAACCTCGGCGCGATACCAGGCGCTGGCGATCGGATCGGTGATCGGCGCGATGCCTTCGCTCGCGGCCATCAGCGCCGGCGCGATCTCCTGCGGCATGAGCTTGCAGCCGAGCAGCGCCTTTTCGGCCGCTAAAGCGCGTATCGGCCGGTCGGCCATACAGCCCAGCGCGATCCGCGCCGAGGTCACCGTGCCGTCCGGTGCGAGTTCCAGAAGCGCGGCGATGCTCAGCACAGACACACCCTTCGGCTTGACGCGCGATACTTTCAGGAAGCGGAAGCTTTCAGCCTTGGGCAATGAAAAGGTGGCAGCGGTGACGATGGCGCGGCTGGTATCGCGGCCGGCCAGGAAGGTCTCGACTGCCAGTTCGCCGTCTTCGGTGACGACGGTCGCGTCCAGCGCCAGCAGCGCGACGGCGAAATCGCCGTAAGGGGCAGGGACGAACAGATTGCCGCCGACGGTTGCCATGTTGCGGATCGCAGGCCCGCCGACAGAGCGCGCGGCAGGCGCGAGCGCGGCAAGCTCGGGGTGGCGGGCAATCGCTGCCATGGTGACCGAAGCGCCGAGCCGGACCTTGGCGCCGGAAACCGCGATCTGCGAAAGGCCGGGATCATTGACACGGATCAGGCTGGAGATGGAAACGTCGCCTTCATTGGCGGCGCGGATCACCAGCGTGCCGCCGCCGAGATAACGCGTGCCGGCGGCACGCAAGGCGGCATTGGCGTCTTTCACGCTCGAAAAAGTTTGCAGCGCAAGCGACATGACAGGCTCCCGTCAGCTCTGGCCAGCGAAATGACTTTTCAAAGCGTTGAAGCCGCCCTGGAAGACGTTGGCGCCCATGCCCTCGGCCAGCTTGTCGGCCTCCTCCGGTGCTGCGTCGAAGCTTGCGCTCCATTCGGCGTAGGTGCGGTTACCGTCGGTGACGCGCCGCAACTGCAGCGTCGCCTTGTGATTGGTGAGCGGCTGCGGCGTTTCCAGGATCGAATAGCTGACCAGGAAATTGTCGTCGGAGAAGTCGAGCAGCTTTTCGCGCAGCCGAGCGCCGCTGACCAGTTGGAAGTTGCGCACGCAGCCGATCGCGGTGGCGTCCTTGCCGTCCTCGATATGGCTTTCCACCATGCGCGGATGCCAGTTCGGCAGGCCGTTGAAGTCGCGGATGCGCGCCCAGACCTGCTCGACCGGCGCATCGATGACGCTGGAAATGGTGACTTTCGCCATAGACTGGTTCCCTTGCAAAGATCAGGAGCAGGCTAGGGGTGCCGACGGGCCGGCGCTTATCAATGCGTCTTAAGTGCGTATCAACCAGTCGGAAAATGCGGCGACGGATCAGCCCGCAAAGGCGGTCAAGACACGGCTCTCGCGGCTTCCCGGTAGAGCGTCGGCGGCACGCCGACATGGTCGCGGAAGAAGCGCGAGAAATTGCCCTGGGTGGTGAAGCCAAGATTGCAGGCGACCGAGATCAGCGGCTCCTGCGACCACTGCAACTGGCGCACGGCTTCCTCCATGCGCAGCGTGTTCCAGTAGACGTTCGGCGTCAGGTTGGTCTGTTCCTTGAACAGCGCGAAGAAATGCGGCCGGGACAGGCCGACCGAACGGGCGACGTCGTCGAAGGAGATGCGCTCGCAGACATTGGCCTTCATCAGCTGGATCGCCTTGCGGACGCGGAAATCGAGCATCGTGTTGATGCGCGCGCGGGCTATCTGCGGCGCGGATGTCTCGGCCGCGTCGAGCACGCTGTCGATGAAACGCTCGATCTCGTAATTGGCGACGTCGTCGATACTCTCATTGTCGGTCAGGTGATCGAGCAGGTTCGCCGCCGCCTGATGCAGCCAAGGCTCCAGCGTGATCGCGGCTTGCGTGAACAGCGGCGCCGACGATGGAAGGTCGCGGCGCCGGCGCGCCCAGTCGGGGTCGATGTAGAAGGCGAGGAACAGGCCGGGCTTGCCGTCGCGGGAAAGGGCGTGGCTGTGCGGCTGGAACGAGTTGATGCCGGCCGCCGTGCCCGGCCCAAGCCGCACCGTCTCGCGGCCGATGGTCATTTCGCCCGCCGTGCCTTCCAACCAGATGATGAGATGCGCCTCGCCGTGGGCATGGGTGACGAAGTCGTTGGCGACATTCAGCACGGAAACATGTCCGAACCGGCCCCAATAGAGCCTGATCGCGTCCGTCATGGGTATCGTTCCTCCCGCAGGCGACTGGCCTCCCTTCGCCTGCCGGGGAATAGTGCGGCCAGGGTGAGGCCGCGTCAAGGCGGGCAAGCGCAGCGGAACTTGCGCTCAAAGCGCCTGAATGGATTTTCAGACTGAGCGATAGGGGGAGCTAGTCACTGCGGCGGAAGTTGCGGACGCGGTCGAACAGCACCGCGAGGATGATCGCGCCGCCGATGAAAGTGCCTTGCCAGAAGGCGTTGATGCCGAGCAGGCCAAGGCTGTTGCGGATCACCTCGATGAGGGCGGCGCCGACGATGGCGCCGAGCGCGGTGCCGACGCCGCCGGCGAGATTGGCGCCGCCGATGACGGTGGCGGCGATGACCTGCAGCTCCATGCCGTTGCCGAGATTGGTGGTGACGGCGCCCAGCCATCCGGTCTGGATGATGCCGGCAATCCCTGCCGACAGCGCCGAGATCATGTAGACGACGACCTTGATCTGCTTGACGGGAACGCCGGTCAGCGTCGCTGCATGCTCATTGCCGCCGATGGCGAAGATGTGCCGCCCGAACTTGGTCAAGCGCAGGATGAAGCCGGTGATCAGTGCCAGTATGATCATGTAGAGCACCGGATTGGCGATGCCGAACAGCCAGGCGCCACCGCCCAGCGCCAGTAGCTTCTGATGGTCCGGTCCGAACTGGAAGACCACCGTGTTGTTGGACGCGACCATGGCAAGGCTGCGCGCCACCGACAGCATGCCGAGCGTGACCACGAAAGGCGGGAAGCCGAGATAGGCGATGAGCACGCCGTTGAAGGCGCCGATCACAAGCGCGGTGGCGATCGAGGCCAGGATGCCCACTTCGATCGAATAGCCGGCATGCATGGTGACGGCGAGCACCATCGAGCACAGGCAAAGCACCGAGCCGACCGACAGATCGATGCCGCCGGTGATGATGACGAAAGTCATGCCGAGCGCGACGATGGCGATGAAGGTGACGTTGCGCGTGATGTTGAAGAGGTTCTTCGACGTGGCGAAGGAATCGGTGGCGACGGACAGGAACAGGCAGGCGAGGATGACCGCGATCACCACCCAGAAGGTCTGGTTGGAGAAGAGCCGCGACAGGAAGGTGTGCTGCTTCTGCGCGATCGTCTGGTCAAGTGTGACTGCCATTATCGACCTTTCCTGAGAGGCGGGGGCGCGAGGCTCCGCGCGATCACGCAACCTGTTCGATGGCGCCGGTGATCAGCCCGGTGACTTCCTCGGGCGAGCTCGATGCGATCTTCTTGTCGGCCACCTTGCGGCCGCGCCGCATGACGATGACGCGGTCGGCGACGTCGAACACGTCGGGCATGCGGTGGCTGATCAGCACCACGGCGATGCCCTGGTCGCGCAGGTGGCGGATGAGGTTCAGCACTTCGGCGACCTGCCTGACCGAAATCGCCGCCGTCGGCTCATCCATCAGCACGATCTTGGCCTGCGACAGCATCGTGCGGGCAATCGCCACCGCCTGGCGCTGGCCGCCCGACATCTGCTTGACGAGGTCGCGTGGCCGCGTTTCGGATTTCAGCTCGGCGAAAAGCTGGCCGGCGCGCTTGTACATGGCGCCATAGTCGAGGATGCGGAGCGGACCGAAGCCGCGGCGCAACTCGCGGCCGAGATAGACGTTGGCCGCGGCCGTCAGGTTGTTGCAGAGCGCGAGGTCCTGGTGGACGATCTCGATGCCATGCTGGCGGGCGTCCGCGGGCTTGTGCAGGACAAGCTCCTTGCCGTCCAGCCGCATGGTGCCGTGGCTCGGGTGGAAATTGCCGGCGATCATCTTGACCAGCGTCGACTTGCCGGCGCCGTTGTCGCCCATCAGGCCGACGACCTCGCCGGCCTCCAGCGAAAACGATACATCGTTGACCGCCTGGATGGCGCCGAAATGCTTCGAGATGTTGGCGAGTTCGAGAACCGACACCAGCCTTATGCCTCCCCATTTGCGGCGCAGCTGTCGCCGACGTTTGCCAGCGCCGCTCGCGTTCAGCTCCGTCCATCTCCTCCCGAACGGCGCGTCCACGCATTTAGGCAAAAGCGGACAAGGGCGTCAATCAATTGTCTGACGATTAATTTCGAGACTCGACGAAAAATCGGTTTTGTAGGACAAATAGGAATTGACGCTGGCGAAAAGCCGATATTAGCTAAGCTAAGCCTCGGAGGAAGATCTTGCTCCTCGTCCGCCTATCCGGCGGAGGGGCGGGCAAATGGTTTGAAGGTCAAGGATCCCGCTGCGCCAGCATTCGGGCAAACGGATCGGCAAATGCTTATCAGCCCGGCGAAGGACGCGAACATCATGAGATGCTCGTCATGGTTCTTACGCATCCGGGCTGATCAGTGTGGCGGGCACGCGGTGTCCGTCTGTTTCAAGGGAGGACTGATATGAGGAAAACACTTTTGCTTGCCGCCGTCGCCGCCATGGCGTTGGGCGCCGGGCCGGCTTTGGCCAAGAAACAGCTCGTCATCGTCGTGAAAGGTCTCGACAATCCGTTCTTCGAAGCCATCCATCAGGGCTGCGAGAAGTGGAACAAGGAAAACGCCAGCTCGGAATATGAATGCTTCTACACCGGCCCGGCATCGACCTCGGACGAAGCCGGCGAGGCGCAGATCGTGCAGGACATGCTGAGCAAGCCCGACACGGCGGCGATGGCGATCTCGCCCTCGAACGCGCCGCTGATCGCGCAGACGATCAAGAGCGCCAATCCGTCGATCCCGATCATGACGGTCGACGCCGACCTTGCCAAGGAAGACGCCGCCCTTCGCAAGACCTATCTCGGCACCGACAACTACCTGATGGGCAAGAAGATCGGCGAGTACATCAAGAAGGCCAAGCCGAATGGCGGCACGATCTGCACCATCGAGGGCAATCCGGCGGCCGACAACATCCTGCGCCGCGCGCAAGGCATGCGCGATGCGCTGTCGGGCAAGGAAGGCCTCGCGGCACTTGCCGGCGAAGGCGGCTGGACCGAAGTCGCCGGCTGCCCGGTGTTCACCAATGACGACGGCGCCAAGGGCGTGCAGGCGATGACCGACATCCTCGCCGCCAACCCGAAGCTCGACGCCTTCGGCATCATGGGCGGCTGGCCGCTGTTCGGCGCACCGCAGCCCTATCGCGACCTGTTCAAGCCGATGGCCGACAAGATCGCCAAGAACGAGTTCGTCATCGGCGCCGCCGACACGATCGGCGACGAGGTGGCGATCGCCAAGGAAGGCCTGGTGACCGCGCTGGTCGGCCAGCGGCCGTTCGAAATGGGCTACAAGGCGCCCTCGGTGATGCTCGACCTCGTCGGCAACAAGAAGGTCGACGATCCGGTCTTCACCGGCCTCGACGAATGCACCAAGGAAACGGCCGACACCTGTATCCAAAGGTAGGCGCTGGTCGGATCCAGAACCAATGTAAAAGGGGCGCCGCGAGGCGCCCCTGACTTTTTTCAAAGTTGCATTCTTGATGAGGGCGCTTTCGTCTCAGATCTTCTGCTTCACGCCGTCCTTCGAAGGCATCAGGTCGACGCCATTGAGCTTGCCGATGTGTGTAGCGAGCATCGGCACATATTGCTCGACGGGACCGGTGGCGAAGGCGGTCGCAAAGGAATTCTTGGTGGCGTTGCCGAGTGGGTTGGCGATGCCAGCCGCGCCCGCCATCGATTCCAGATAGGTCAGGTCCTTGAAGGCGTTGGCAATGCTGAACTTGTGCGCGTCGCGGTCGCCCTCCAGCGTCCAGCGCATGAAGGTCTGGTAGAAGCCGCAATCCATGCGGCCGTTGCGGATGACGCTGTCGAAGCGCGGCGGCGAGATGCCGACCTTCTCGGCCAGCGCCAGCGCTTCCGAATAGATCGCGGCGTAGCCCAGCGAGATGAAGTTGTTGAGCAGCTTCATGCGGTGGCCGTCGCCGGTGTCGCCGATGTGGACGATGCGGCCTGCCCAGGTCTCGATCACCGGCTTCAGCCTGGCAAACACCGCGTCCGGCGCGCCGACCATGGCGTCGAGCGTGCCTTCCCAGGCCTCCTTCGGCGTGCGGCTGAGCGGCGCATCGACATAGTCGACGCCAAGCGCCTTGAGCTCGGCGGCCAGGGCCACGGTCGAGACCGGATCGGAGGTCGAGCAATCGACGACGACCGAGCCTTGCTTCAGGCCCTCCTTCAGCCCGCCGGGGCCGCGGATGATCGCCTCCACCTCGCGCGAGCCGGTGACGCAGATGAAGACGACGTCGGAGGCAGCGGCCACCTCCTTGGATGTGGCCACTTCGTTGGCGCCGCGTCCCAAAAGGTCTTCCGCGGGCTTGCGGTTCTTGCGGCCGAGGAAGGTCAGCGGATAGCCCTTGTCGACGATGTTCTTGGCGATGCCGTGCCCCATCAGGCCTAGGCCGATGAAACCGATTTTCTCGCGGGCAGCGGTGGTGCTCATGTCGTCTCTTCCCTGTCTTTCGTGGTGATGGGCCCGCGCGGCGGGCGATTGCCGGAAAGGTTTTCGCGGATCGCGGTTGGCAGGCGATTGCGGAATACCATATTGTCTGACAATACACATAATTCCCAAGCCTTGTGGAGAGCAAAATGACGAAGCGGATCATGTTCACCGGCGGCAGCGGCAAGGCTGGCCGGCATGTCGTTAAGTATCTGGTCGAACATGGCTGCCAGGTGCTCAACATCGACACCAGGCCGCTCGACAACCCGAAGGTGCGCACGCTGATCACCGACATCACCGACAGCGGGCAGGTGTTCAACGCGCTGTCGAGCTATATGGGCCTGCACGAGTTCGATCCGTCGCTGAGAGCCCAGCCGGTCGACGCCGTGGTGCATTTCGCCGCAATCCCGCGCATCATGATCACGCCGGACAACGAGGTGTTCCGCATCAACGCGATGGGCACCTACAATGTCATCGAAGCGGCGGTGAAGCTCGGCATCCGCAAGATCATCATCGCTTCCTCGGAGACGACTTACGGCCTGGTTTTCGCCAATGAGCCGCGCAGTCCGACGCATTTCCCGCTCGACGAGGATTATGACGTCGACCCGATGGATTCTTACGCGCTGTCGAAGATCGTCAACGAGAAGACGGCGCGGGCCTTCGCGCTGCGCAGCGGCGCCGACATCTATGCGCTGCGCATCGGCAACGTCATCGAGCCGCATGAATATTCGCTGTTTCCGAAATGGTTCGCCGATCCGGGCTTCCGCAAGCGCATCGCCTGGAGCTACATCGACGCGCGCGATCTTGGCCAGATCGCCTTGCGCGCCATCGAGAAGGACGGCCTGGGCTACCAGGTGTTCAACGCGGCCAATGACGACACCTCATCGGACCTGCCGACGGCGGAGCTCTTGAAGCGCTTTTATCCGGGCGTGCCGGTCAAGGCCGAGCTTGGCGAATATGAGACGCTGCTTTCGAACCGCAAGGCGCGCGATGTGCTTGGCTTCCGGCCCGAGCACAGCTGGCGCAAATACGTCAAAACGGCATGAGGCGGCGGCAAAATGCCGGTTGATCTCTGCACATCCTCGCGCGTTGGGGCAAAGCGGGCCTGCCGTGCTTGACAGCTTCTGAAAACGGGATTTTGTGGACCATATGCGGGACGCGAAGCCGAACAACGAAAAAAAACCGACGAAAACGGCAGCCCAGGAGCGTCCGGCCGGCGTTCGCCGGGCCAACGCGCCACGCATTCCGGGCGCCAGCGTGCACACCTCCTTGGCCAGCGAGATCGGGCTGAGGATCGTGCGCGGCGATTATCCGCCGGGCACCATCCTGCCCAACGAAGCGAAATGGTCGGAGACCTTTGACGTCAGCCGCTCCGCAGTGCGCGAGGCGATCAAGATGCTGATGGCAAAGAGCCTGCTGGCCTCGCGGCCGAAGATCGGCAGCTGGGTCGAACCGAAGGAACGCTGGAACCTCCTCGACCGCGACGTGCTGTCCTGGTACGCCACGTCGCCGGACCGTGAGGTTTTCCTCAAGACCGTGCAGGAATTCCGCCATATCATCGAGCCGGAAGCCACCGCCTTCGCGGCGCTGCGGCGCACCGACGAGCAGATGGCCGAGATCAGCCAGGCCTGCCAGGAGATGGGCGCGGCGACCAACCTGCAAGAGCGGACGCGGGCCGACACGCGCTTCCATCTCGCCATCCTCAGGGCCTCGGGCAACGACCTGCTGGTGCCGCTGGGGGTACTGATCGAATCCGCCTTCGACCACCTCTTCGCCTACACGACGCGCGAACTGGACGATTTGCACCATGCCCAAAAGCTGCATGAGGCGATCGAGAGGAATATTCGCCTGCGAAGGCCGGATGCGGCGCGCAACGCGGTTCGAAAGCTGCTGGCCAATACCGACGAAGTGATCCAGTCGCGCTAAGGTCCGTCGATATTCAGCTGAGGCAGGCTTGCGAATGGCGGCTCCCTGCGCTTGCGTTCCCGTTGCAGCACCTAATCCTGCTTTTCGCGACCGAACGCAACGCGCAGCTCGTCCTTCGCTTTTTCCAGCACCTTCCTGCGCTCATCAGGCAAGTTCTTGCCGGCGCGGTTGATGTAGAAATTCAACATCGACATGGCGGATTGGAACGGCTCAGCCTTGCGGCGGTGGCTGTGCTCGGCCGAACGTTTCAGCGACGCGGCGATCTTCTTGGCGTCGTCGGATTCAAAGACATGATCCTCGAGATCCATCGCATCGCTGTGCTCGGTCACGTCGGCCGACCATTTCTTCCTGGCGGTCATGGCGAACTCCTTTCTTCAGGCAAAACTCCATCGGGTGAGGCGGGTTCCGCTTCTGGAGCCACGGAATTATGCCTCGTGGCGCTGCTCGGCCCCGGAAATGCGCCGATAGTGCGCTCAAACACGCGATCTCGAAGAAATCGCGGACAGGAGACGCCGTGACGACAGTTCGAGGAAACGCGGCAGACAGCGCCGGCATCGACAGCTTCTATGCATGGACGCGGCTTGGCATTTCCCTGCTGCTGGCGACGATCGGCGGCGTCGGTACCTGGGCGGTGGTCGTGGTCCTGCCCGCGGTGCAGGCCGAATTCGGCGTCGACCGCGCCGCGGCCTCGATGCCCTATACCGCGACCATGGTGGGCTTTGCCGCCGGCAACGCGCTGATCGGGCGCGCCATTGATCGCTTTGGATATTGGATACCGGCGCTCGCCGCTTCGCTGGCGCTTGGCGCGGGGTTTCTGCTGGCATCGCTTGCGAATTCGATCCTGGGCGTCACGCTCGCCCAAGGCCTGCTGATCGGAGTGGGGTGCTCGACGATTTTCGGGCCGCTGATCGCCGACGTCTCACACTGGTTCAACCGCCGCCGCGGCGTCGCGGTGACGGTGGCGGCGTCCGGCAACTACGTTGCCGGAGCGATCTGGCCGACGGTCATGCCTTATATGATGCAAGGTCATGGCTGGCGCTTCACCTATGCGACAATCGGAGTCATCTGCCTCGTCACCATGGTGCCGCTGGTCCTGCTGCTGCGACGGCGCGCGCCGCATGAGGGGACATCCGGCGCGCCGCGCGGCCGGCCGGTGCAGCCAATCTCGCTGTCGCCCTCGCAGTTGCAGGTCCTGTTGGTGATTGCCGGCTTCGGCTGCTGCATGGCGATGTCGATGCCGCAGGTGCATATCGTCGCCTATTGCATGGATCTTGGCTACGGCGTCGCGCATGGCGCCGAGATGCTGTCGATCATGCTGGCGGCCGGCGTCATCAGTCGCATCGGCTCGGGCTTCCTTGCCGACCGCATCGGCGCGGTGAAGACGCTGCTGATCGGCTCGGCGCTGCAGTGCCTGTCGCTGTTATTCTACATCCCGTTCGACGGGCTCGCGTCGCTCTATGTCGTCTCGCTGGTCTTCGGCCTGTCGCAAGGCGGCATCGTGCCCTGCTATGCCATCATCGTGCGCGACTATATGCCGGCAAAGGAAGCCGGCCAGCGCGTCGGCATCGTGCTGATGGCGACGATCTTCGGCATGGCGGTGGGCGGCTGGATGTCGGGCTGGATCTACGACCTCACCGGTTCCTACGCCGCCGCCTTCCTGAACGGAATTGGCTGGAACCTCGTCAATCTCGGGGCCATCGCGCTGCTGATGTGGAAAGCCAACCGAAGCGCCGAGGCGATTGCCTGACGCGCCTCGGTCGACCGGGCGCCGAAGCCGGGTTGCTTGACAACGGTTAACGCATGCGCGACCTCAATCGGCGGAGCTGACCTGGTGGCGCGATGACACGGACGCCGATCGTGATGTTGCGGCCGCGCGTCGAAGACGGGGGGACAGGGCCTTGACCAAGCCGCGTTCCCGCCGTGGCGGCGGCCGCCCGACCATTGCCGATGTGGCGCGCAAGGCGGGTGTCGGCGCGATCACCGTGTCGCGCGCGCTGCGTGAGCCCGGGCGGGTATCGGAGGACCTGCGACGGCAGATACAGGCCGCTGTCGACGAACTCGGCTACGTGCCTGACCCGAATGCCCGCGCGCTTGCCTCGGCGCGCGCCGAGGTGTTCGGCGTGCTGGTGCCTTCGCTCACCAACAACGTCTTCGCCGAAGTGGTGCGCGGCATCTATGACAGCCTTTCCGACAGCCCGTTCCGCATCCAGATCGGCAACACCCATTATTCGGGCCTCGAGGAAGAGCGGCTGTTGCAGGTTTTCGGATCGCAACGCCCGGCGGCGCTGATCGTGGCCGGTATCGACCAGACACCCAGCGCGCGACGACTGCTGGAGAATGCCGGCTGCCCGGTGGTGCAGGTGATGGAGATCGGGCCGGACCCGGTCGACATGGTGGTCGGCTTTTCCCATTTCGACGGCGGCAGGACCGCCGCCGAACACCTCCTGCAAGCCGGATACCGCAAGGTCGGTTTCATCGGCGCGCGAATGGATCCGCGTTCGCAGCGACGCCTTGCCGGCTATCGCGCCGCCATGGAGGCCGCCGGCCTTTTCGATCCGCGGCTCGTCACCACGACGCCGGTGCCGTCAAGCGTGACGCTGGGGCGCGAGTTATTCCGCGACGCGCTGGCCAAGATACCGACGCTGGACGGCGTGTTCTGCAACAATGACGATATCGCGCTTGGCGTTCTGTTCGAATGCCATCGCGCATCGATCGACGTGCCGAAGCAGATCGGCATTGTCGGCTTCAACGATCTCGACATGATGCAGGTGTCGTTTCCTTCGATCACCAGCGTGCGCACGCACCGCTATGAAATCGGCACCCGCGCCGTCGCCATGGCGCTTGCGGCGATCGCCGGCAACCGGCCGGAACAGCGGATCGTCGACCTCGGCTTCGACCTCATGCGGCGCGAGAGCACCGCGCGTTAGGCCGTGATAGCGTTTCGTTGAATCGCCATCACGCTCTAACTCTTTGTTGGAGCATGATCTTGCCCGAAAACCGGTTAGGGCTGCGGCGGAAACGCCGAGCCAACTGCTACGCACTGTTCCTGGAGGCACTCTGACGAACACGGAAAAATGACGAAAGCGGCGCTTTACAGGCTTTCATGGTAGCGCTACCATTTGTCTGTAAAATCAACATCCGGCAAGGTTCAGGACTGTTTATTATACATAAGCAACAGCTCAAGCTTGTTTATTATGTATAATATGATAGTTTTCTGAACGTCCCGTGGCGAGGGAAGGGGAGAAGGCGGAGCGATCCACATCGCCCGGCGAGCGTTTCGGTTTGGCAGGAGGGTGCCCGCCGAGCATGTCAGGACTTCATAGTTCAGCAGATCTGCAATTGGGAGGAATACCGATGATCAAGTCACTCGTTGGCGGCGTCGTTGCCGCCACTGCATTCGTCATGCTCAGCTCGGCAGCGATCGCCGCCGGACCGGAAGTCGTCTCCGGCCCCGCAGCGCAGCCGGATTGCTTCTCGCCATGGTCGGCGGACACCAAATTCTTCAAATTCCCCAAAAAGGAAGGCCCGTTCCGCATCGCCTTCTCCAACGGCTATATCGCCAACACCTGGCGCATCCAGATGGTGCAGACGGCAAAGGCCTATGCGGCGCAGCCGGACGTGAAGGCCAAGATCAAGGAATTCAAGGTCGTCTCGACCGGTGAGGATGTGCCGGCGCAGATCTCGGCGATCAACAACTTCATCGATTCCGGCTATGACGCGATCGTCACCGACGCGCAGAACCCGACCGCCTTCGGCCCGGTCATCAAGCGCGCCAAGGAAGCCGGCATCGTGCTGGTTGCCTTCGACAACATTCTCGACACCAAGGACGCCATCAACGTCAATGTCGACCAAAAGGGCCTCGGCGAGTTGTGGGCCAAGTGGCTGGTCGACAAGGTGCCGAACGGCGGCAAGATCCTCGAAGTGCGCGGCGTTGCCGGCACTTCCGTCGATACCGACCGCCACAACGGCATCCATGAAGTGCTGGACGCTTCCGGCAAGAAGTGGGACGTCACCGAGGTCGCCGGCAAGTGGGATGACGGCGTGGCGCAGAAGGTGACCGCCGATGCCATCGCCACCAACGGTCCGTTCGACGGCATCACCGGCCAGGGCGGCGACACCGGCATCGTGCAGGCGATGATGGACGCCAAGCATCCCTTCGTGCCGTTCGGCGGCGAGACCGAGAACGGCTTCCGCAAATTCTGCGCGCAGCATTCAGCAGACGGGCTGAAGTGCACGTCGGCGGGCTCCGGCCCGGCCCAGGTCGCCGTGGCCATCAAGACAGCGATCGCGGCGCTGGAAGGCGAGGTGGTGCCGCAGGAAGTAAAGCTGCCGCTGGCGATCGCCTCGGATCCAGACATGAAGGAAGGCACCGATTACTTCCCGAAGGAATCCGACAATTTCTTCGTCGGCAACTCCTTCCCGACCTGTGGCATCAATTTCAGCGCGCAGGAAATCATGGGCCAGACCAAGGCGGACCAGTAAGCTTCCATCGCCGGCGTGGCGCCGCGGGTCAGCCGCGGCGCCACCTCATGCAGATACAATTGGAGGCTCAATGGACGGTGCGGCTCCGCTCTTCCGCATGGAAGGCATATCCAAGCGCTATGGCGGCGTGAGGGCCCTGGAAAAGGCCGATCTTGAAGTTACCGCCGGCAGCATCCACGCCATTCTCGGCGAGAACGGCGCAGGCAAGTCGACCCTGATCAAGATCATGGCGGGCGTCGTGGCGCCCGACGAGGGCCGCATGACGCTGGATGGACGCGAAGTGAGCTTCGCCTCACCGGCCGCGGCAAATCAGGCCGGCATCGTCTGCATCTTCCAGGAACTGTCGCTCATTCCCGAGTTGAGCGTCGCCGACAACATCGTCATTTCCGATCCGCCAAAGCGCTTCGGCATGATCGACCGCAAGGCGCAGCGGCGCATCGCGGAAGAAGCGCTGGCACGCGCCGGCGCTTCCGATATCCATCCTCGGGCCCTGGTCAAGGACCTGCCGCTGTCGCGCCGGCAGATGGTGGAGATCGCCAAGGCGCTGGCTCGCAAGCCGCGCATCCTGATCCTCGACGAAGCGACCTCGGCGCTGACGGCGGCGGATGTCGCCAAGGTCTTCGAGGTGTTGAAGCGGCTGCGCTCGGAAGGACTGGCGCTGCTCTACATCTCGCATCGCATGAACGAGATCGCGGAACTCGCCGACCATTGCACGGTGTTTCGCAACGGCCGCAACGTCGCCAGCTACCCCGCGGGCTCGAAGAGCGACAATGAGGTGGTGGAGCTGATGATCGGCCGCGAATACAGCCATATCTTCCCGCCGAAACCCGTTTCCGCTGCGGCCGCCACGCCGGTGCTCGAAGCCCGCAATCTCTCCTGGGCCGACCGGCTGGACAATATCTCGCTGAGCGTCAGGGCCGGCGAAGTCGTGGGCCTGGGCGGTCTCGACGGGCAGGGCCAGCGCGAACTGCTGCTTGCCTTTTTCGGCGTGCTGCGCGGCCTGCGCGGCGATGTGCTGATCGACGGCAAGCCAGCTTCCATATCGAGCCCGCGCGCCGCCAGCGGCGACCGCGTCGGCATGGCGCTGATCCCCGAGGACCGCAAGACCGAGGGGCTGATGCTGCCGATGACGGTGCGCGAAAACCTCTCCTTCGCGGCGCTCGACCGGCTGGCCAAGGGCGGCATCATCGATCGCGCCGCCGAGCAGCGCCTGATCGACGACATGGTCGGGCTGCTGGCCATCAAGACGGCGGGGCTCGATATTCCCGTCGGCGCGCTCTCCGGCGGCAACCAGCAGAAGGTGGTCATCGCCAAATGGCTGATGCGGCAACCGCGCATCATCCTGCTCAACGATCCGACGCGCGGCATCGATGTCGGCACCAAGCAGGAGATCTACCAATTGATGCGCAAGCTGGCGGATGCCGGCGCCGCCATCCTGTTCTATTCGACCGACTATGACGAACTGATCGGCTGCTGCGACCGCGTGCTCGTGCTCTATGACGGCAGCGTCAAGCGCGAGCTCGTCGGCACCGAGATCACCGAACACGCGCTGATCGCCAGCGCGCTCAACATCCATGGCGAAGGCGCCGATATGCAGCAGGGAGCGGGCGCGTGAAGGATTGGCGCTACTTAATGGCCGAGCAGCGCGGAACGCTGCTGGCGCTCGGCATCTTCATCGTCATGTTCATCATCTACACCACGAACCACCCTGCCGGCTTCACCGCCAATGTCGTGCAGACAGCCGCCAACAAGGGCGTGCTCCTGGCCTTCGTGGCCATGGCGCAGACGCTGGTGGTGATCACCGCCGGCATCGACCTGTCGGTCGGCATGATCCTGCTTCTTACCAATTGTCTTGCCTCGTGGCTGGTGGTCGGCACGCCGCTCGAGACCACGCTCGGCGTGATCGCGGTCCTTGCCGCCGGCCTGGTCTGCGGGGCGATCAACGGCGCCATCGTCATCTATGGGCGCCTGCAGCCGATCGTCGCCACCATAGCCACCGGCGCCGTCTTTTATGGCATCGGGCTTCTGCTGCGGCCGTTTCCGGGTGGATCGGTCAATGAGGATCTGGCCGACGCGCTGACGGGAAAGCTCTTCGATGTGATCCCGACCTCGCTGGTCGCGCTGCTCATCGTCGTGCTGGTCGTCTGGGTGCCGTTCAGCCGCTCGGAATTCGGCCGCGCGGCTTACGCCGCGGGCTCATCGGAAACGGCGGCTTATATGTCGGGCGTGCCGATCCGGCGCGGCAAGTTCCTCGCTTATGCGCTGGCAGGCCTGCTGGCTTCGGTCGGCGGCCTGTTTCTCACCTTCTTCACCTATACCGGCGAGGCTGCCTATGCGAGCGGCAATTCCTACACGCTGTTCTCGATCGCGGCGGTCGTGCTCGGCGGCGTGTCGCTGTTCGGTGGCAAGGGCAGCGCTATCGGCGCGATTTTCGGCGCGCTTGCCTTCCGCACCATCGGCGACCTGTTGTTCGTCTTCGACTTCGATCCGCTCTGGCAGCCGCTGTTCCAGGGCGTTATCCTGTTGATCGCGGTCAGCCTCGGCGCCTTCGCGCTGTTTCGGGTGCGCAACCGGCTGGAGTGGTTCCTGTGAGCGAAACGACGCTTGGTGGCCTTGCCGGCCGCATGCCCAAATTCATCCGCCGCGCCGACCCGGCGGTGCTGACGGCCTTTGCCTGCATCGTCATCCTGCTTCTGCTGGGCAGCCTCTATTCGCGCAGCTTCCTTTCGCCGGAATATCTGCTGCAGCAGCTTAAAGTCGCCTCGTTCCTCGGCGTCATCGCCACCGGCATGATGCTGGTCATCCTGCTCGGCCAGATCGACCTTTCCGTGCCATGGGCCGTGGCCGCCGGCGCCATGATGGCCTGCGCTGCCGCCGCCTACGGGTCGGTCGGCGTTGCTCTCGCCATCCCCTTCGGTGTCCTGTGCGGCGTGGCGATCGGCATCATCAACGGCATCGGTGTCGCCTATCTGCGCATCCCCTCGATGATCATTACCTTGGCCACCAACGCGGTCGCGCAGGGGCTGATGGTGGTCTACACGGGCGGCTTCTCGCCACAGGATTCGGCGACGGCGGCGATGCGCTATCTGGCGACCGGTTTCACCATTCCGGGGGTTCCCAACGCCGTCATCATCTGGGCGCTGATCGGCGCCGCGATGGTCTTCGTGCTCACCCGCACCAGCTTCGGCCGCGCCGTCTACGGCATCGGCAACCGCGAGCGCGCCGCCTACCTTTCCGGTATCGACACGCGCCGCATCGTGATGATCGCCTTCGCCGTCTCCGGCGGGCTGTCGGCCTTTGGCGGCGTGCTTCTGGCCGGCTATGCGTCGAAGGCGGCCCAATCCATGGGCGATGCCTATCTGCTGCCGTCGATCGCCGCCGTCGTGCTGGGCGGCACCTCGATCCTGGGCGGGCGCGGCTCCTATCTCGGCACGGTGGCCGGCGTGATCCTGATCACGCTCCTGCAATCCATCCTCTCGGTCATGCAGATGCCGGAAGCGGGACGGCAGATCATCTATGGTGTCGTCATCGTCGCCATGCTCCTGCTCTACGGGCGCGCGCCGGCAAGCCGCTGACCGTGGATGAGGCGAGCGCAAGACCGCAGATCCCGGAGCTTGGCGTGAACGATCTTCGGACGGCGCCGGCCATCGTCGTGATGGGTGTTGCCGGCTGCGGCAAGACGGCCGTCGGCGAGGCGCTCGCCAAGGCTCTCGACGCCGACTTCATCGAAGGAGATCGGCTGCATCCGCCGGAGAACGTGGCGCGCATGGCGCGCGGCGAGCCGCTGACGGACGCGCTGCGCGAGGGCTGGCTCGACGCCATAGGCGAGCACATCGCGATCTCCGTTGCCGGCGGACGGAAAGCGGTGGCGGCGTGCTCGGCGCTGAAACGCGCCTACCGTGACCGGCTGAGCCGCTACTGTCCCGACACAGTCTTCCTCTACCTGAAGATCGACCGCGAGACCGCCTGGCGCCGGGTCGCCAATCGCAAGGGCCATTTCATGCCGGCAAGCCTGGTCGACAGCCAGTTCGCCATACTGGAAGAACCTGCCGCGGACGAACGGGCCGTGACGGTCGACGGAACGCGAAGTGTTGCCGGGATACTGGAAGGGATCGTTGGTTAGAACGGTTCGGGCGCTTCAGGCGCCGTCATTGCCGATCGCGGCTTCCGTTGGCCGCTCGGTCAGCCGTACGGCGCTCGACCAGGCCATCATCTGCTCCGGACAGAGTTCGAGCGTTTCCAGCATATGGTCGCGCTTCGACAGGATGTATCTCGCCTGAACGACGAGGTTCTTCGTCGCGGTGTCCCTTGCCGGCGACGCCGGCGGCTGTGGCCCCGCGCTCAGTTCGCTGACGATCGCGCGATACTGGCGAAAGGGAACCGTTTCGATCGTCGCCATATGAAACAGCGCCGCGCCCGCGCGCGCGGCAAAGTTTGCCGGCGCCGAGGCGAGATGGGTCCAGCCGCGTTCGCCCATGGCGGCCTCGGTGAAGGTGGAGCCGGCATAGACGGTGTTGGTCATCAGCACCACGCCGTTTGCCTTCAGGGTCTTCTGGATGCGCGTGGTGACCTGGTAGGCGTCGGTGCGCTCAAAGACGATCCGGCTTTTCAGGAAGCGGTTCTCGACCTTGACCAATGGCGGGTTGATCACGCGCAAGCCGAATTTGCTCGGGGAGAAGCCGTGGTGCTGCGCGCTTACCTGATGAGCATCGACGCCGGCCTCATGCAGGGCGCGCTTGCCCATGATCGTCTGCGCCGTGAACTGATCGCACCATATGATGACGCCGCGCCCGTTGCGCAGGGCTTGTTGCAGGGCTTCGAGGCCTTCGAGCCGGATCGCCGGCGACCAGCGCCAGCCTGAGACGAGATGCGCCGCAAGCGTCAGCCGCCGGCGGTGAATGGCGGCGAGTTGCGCCTCGAACATTTCTTGCGTGTCGACGGCATTGCCGAGCACGGCCTTCACCGCGACGTCGTAACGGGCGAACTCCTTGCGGAAGTGGCGCCTGCGCCTGAGCCTGGACCCCCAGCCGCAGATAGGCCCCCACCAGGAGACCGGCAGCATCGCCGCGACGCCGAGATAGAAACAGGACAGCAGGCTCTCGCGCAGGTCCCGATTGGAGAAACGGCGCAGTTTTCCGGGGCGGACAACCTTGCGGCTGAAGAAGCGAACGGACTCGTTGCGCTCCGGCACCGGCACGTCGGCAATGATCTCGGTGTGATAGATGTCGTTCGACGATGGTTGCCGGCTGGCCCTGCGGGAATTGCCAAGCCAAGGCAGCCTCATGCGTCAGAGCCCTGTTTCATCCTCCAGCCGCTTTACTGCGTCCGCGGTAGACTGGCAACCGAGGGCGACAAGTCGGGCCGGCGACTTTGTCGTTGGGCGCAATTGCGGACGGAAGGCTGCGGCGAAGGGCGGAACCTGGCCGCTACCGCTTCCTCGAATTCCTTCAAATCTGGGAGGTGAGCTCCGCCGGGAAATCGTCGTTGTCGGCGTCGCGCATGGCGGCGAGGCTGCGGTTGTCGAGCACCTCGGCGATCGCCTGGCGCACTTCCAGCATCATGTGGCGGACCTGGCAGGTGGCCTCGTCGCAATCCTCGCAGCGCTGGTATTGCGTGCGGCTGGCGCAAGGGATCGGCGCCAGCGGCCCGTCGAGCACGCGCACGACATGGCCGATCTTGATCTCGGAAGCGGGCCGCGCGAGGCGGTAGCCGCCTTCCTTGCCCTTGCGGCTCTGGACGAAACCGGCATTGCGTAATTCGCCCAGGATCGCATCCAGGAATTTCTTCGGGATGTTGTTGGCGACGGCGATGTCGTTGACGAATGCAAGCTGGCCAGCCGGTAGACCGGAAAGATGCACGAGGGCCTTGAGGCCGTATTTGCCTTTTTTGGTCAGCATGCCCGATTCAATTCATCAAACCCCAATGCGCCTGCATCTGGCGGTTGTTTGTGTGCAAATCATGACAGTTGACCGCCTGGTCCAATAATTTGCCCGGCAGCTTAGGCGCAAACGCGTTGATTCTTCGTAACGTTTTTCACGTTGGACGCCGGATTTCCGCTGCGAAATGCTGGCCGGCTTAAATGAGGGAGCCGGCTAAAGCCGGCTTTCCTGCGCTTTCTGATTGTGTGGCGGCTCAGCGGCTGCCGTAGGCCTGATCGAGCAGCCCGCCGGCGGCGAAATGCTCCTTCTGTACTCTGTCCCAGCCGCCAAAGACTTCCTCAACAGTCAGTAGCCGGACGTCCGGGAAGTCGGCCTTGTGCTTGGCGGCCACCGAGGCGTCGCGAACCCGCAGGCCGTTCCCGGCGGCGATGTCCTGGCCTTCCGGCGTGTAGAGAAAGTCGAGATAGGACTTGGCGAGATCGCGGCTGCCATGCTCGTCGGCGACCTTGTCGACGATCGCTACCGGGAACTCGGCCAGCAGGCTGACCGAAGGCGTGACCTGCTCGAATTTGTCGTCGCCATACTCCTTGCGGATGCCGCGCGTCTCCGATTCGAAGGTGATCAGCACGTCGCCGATCTCGCGCTGGACGAAAGTGGTGGTGGCGGCGCGGCCGCCGGTGTCGAAGATCGGCACGTTGTTGAAGAGCTTGGTGATGAACTCCTTCACCTTGGCGTCGTCGCCCTTGAAGGCTTCCTTGGCGTAGGCGGCGGCGGCGAGATAGGTGTAGCGCGCATTGCCCGACGTCTTCGGGTTCGGAAAGATCACCTGCACGTCGTCACGCACCAGATCGTTCCAGTCCTTGATGTGTTTGGGATTGCCGGCGCGCACCAGGAAGGACGGCAGCGAATAGAAGGGCGAGGCGTTGTCCGGGAAATCCTTCTGCCAATCGGCTGAGACCAGTCCTTTCTTGACCAGGAAATCGACGTCGGTGACCTGGTTGAAGGTGACGACATCGGCACCAAGACCTTCGGCGATCGCGCGCGCCTGCGCCGAGGTGCCGGCATGCGACTGATCGACGGTGACGCCGGGGTGCTTGGCGACGAAGGCCTTGTTGACGTCGACGAACAGCTCGCGGCCGACGTCATAGGATGCATTCAAAAGCTTGTCAGCCGACCAGGCTTGGGAGGACGCGAGGACGAGACCGGCAAAAGCTGCGATGCCGAGCAACAGACGCTTCATGAAAACAGGGCTCCTTGGAAATGGATCAAGCTATGGGGAGACCATAGTCGGGAAAGCCTGGTGCGACGAGGCACGCGCTCCGAGAGGTGGGCGAAGGCCTGGAAAATATCTCGCCAAAACAGCCTTTTGCTAGGATTTTCTTCCAAGTGGATTCACAGGTTGCACTAGGCTGGGCGCCGGAGGAGCTGTCAGGCTGAAAGACAGCTCAGGACGTGGGAAAAAGCTTCCAGCGTCGCGGCCTGAAAGCCACCCGGCTCTTCTGTGCCGCGGGATGGTCGACCGGCAGTTCGATCTCGACGCGCTGGCGCTCGCCGCCGATTTCGAGCTCGACGCGCTTGGTGCCGGCAACGCGGCGGCTGGCGGCAACCGTGCCGGCGATGCAGCCGCTGCAGCCGTCGAGCAGCTCGACGTCATGCGGGCGGAAGTGGAGAACCGCCTCGCCGGACGGCGCATGCGGCGCCTGCAGCCCGATCGGCCGGTCGGCGATCCAGATCTCGCCGTTCTCGACCTTGACCGGCAGCGAGCTCGACTCGCCGATGAAGGAATAGACGAAGGGCGAGTTCGGCGTGTCATAGATATCGTCGGCGGTGCCGACCTGCTCGATGCGGCCCTGGCTCATGACCACGACGCGGTCGGCGAGCTCCAGCGCCTCTTCCTGGTCATGCGTGACGAAGACGGTCGTGTGGCCGGTGCGGTCATGGATCTCGCGCAGCCAGCGGCGCAGCTCACGGCGAACCTGCGCGTCGAGCGCGCCGAACGGTTCGTCGAGCAAAAGCACCTTGGGCTCGATCGCCATGGCGCGGGCCAAAGCCACGCGCTGGCGCTGACCGCCGGAAAGCTGCGCCGGGTAGCGCTTTTCCAGGCCCGTCAGTTGGACGAGGTCGAGCAGTTCCAGCGCCCGGCGGCGGATTTCCTGCCCCGACGGCCTTGCGGCGCCGTGCCGGACCTTCAGGCCGAAGCCGATATTGTCGGCAACCGTCATGTGACGGAACAGCGCGTAATGCTGGAAGACGAAGCCGACATTGCGCTCCTGGATCGACTTCTGCGAGGCGTCCTCGTCGCCGAAGAAGATCGCGCCCTTGGTCGGCCGCTCCAGGCCGGCGATCAGGCGAAGCAGCGTCGTCTTGCCGGAGCCCGACGGCCCGAGCAGCGCGATGAGCTCGCCGGATCTGATGTCGAGCGACACGTCGTGGAGCGCCGGAAACCGCTCGAACTCCTTGCGCACGTTGACGACGCGAACTTCCATGCAAATCCCTCAGTTCCTTGATGCTGTCGTTGCTCCCAAAAGCGCCAGGCACGCTTGGGCGACAGGTAGTGTTCAGTGCCCGCGCGTCGCGGCGAGCTCGGCGCCGTAGCGCATCTCGAGAAGCGTTTTCAAGACCAGCGTCACCAGCGCCAGGCCGGCGAGCAGCGAAGCGACGGCAAAGGCGCCGACGGCGTTGTATTCGTTGTAGAGGATCTCGACATGCAGCGGCATGGTGTTGGTGAGGCCGCGTATGTGGCCCGACACCACCGAGACCGCGCCGAACTCGCCCATGGCGCGCGCGTTGCACAGAAGCACGCCATAGAGCAGTCCCCATTTGACGTTGGGCAATGTCACATACCAGAAGGCCTGCCAGCCGCTGGCGCCCAGCGACAGTGCTGCTTCTTCGTCGCCATTGCCCTGTTCCTGCATCAGCGGGATGAGTTCCCGCGCGACGAAGGGGAAGGTGACGAAGATGGTGGCCAGCACGATGCCGGGCACGGCGAAGAGGATGACGATGCCATGCGCCTTCAACCAGGCGCCGAGCAGCCCTTGCGCGCCGAAGAGAAGCACATAGACCAGGCCGGAGATGACCGGCGAGACCGAGAAGGGCAGGTCGATCAGCGTGGTCAGGAACGCCTTGCCCTTGAATTCGAACTTGGCGATCGCCCAGGCGGCCGAGATGCCGAAGATGACGTTGAGCGGCACCGAGATCGCCGCCACAAGCAATGTCAGGCGGATGGCGGAGCGCGTGTCGGGGCCGGAGAGGGCGTCCGTGTAGGCGCCGACGCCTTTGGCGAGCGCCTCGTGGAAGACGACGATCAGCGGCAAAAGCAGGAAGACGGCGAGGAAGGCGAGGGCGATTGCCATCAGCACGGCCTTGACTGGCCGGCTTTCGGTCACCGCTGCCGACTGGCTCTCGTGATGCGGCTCGTAGGATTTGATCTCGGGATCAGCCATAGCGCTTGCGGCTCCATGTCTGGACGAGATTGACGACCAGAAGCATCAGGAAGGACAGCGCCAGCATGATCGCGGCGATCGCGGTCGCCGCCTCGTAATTGTATTCCTCGAGCCTGATCACGATCAGAAGCGGCGCGATCTCGGACTTGAAGGGCAGGTTGCCGGCGATGAAGATGACTGAGCCGTATTCGCCGACGCCGCGCGCGAAGGCGAGCGAGAAGCCGGTGACGATCGCTGGCGCCAGGCCTGGGAAAAGCACGCGGGTGATGATCTGGAAACGGCTGGCGCCGAGCGTGGCGGCGGCTTCCTCGACCTCCTTGTCGATCTCTTCCATGATCGGCTGGACGGTGCGCACGACGAAGGGCAAGCCGATGAACACCAGCGCGATGACGATACCGAGCGGCGTGTAGGCGACCTTGATGCCGAGCGGCGCCAGGAGATGGCCGATCCAGCCATTCGGCGCATAGAGCGTGGTGAGCGCGATGCCGGCGACGGCCGTGGGCAGGGCGAAGGGCAGGTCGACCATCGCGTCCGCGATGCGGCGGCCGGGAAAGCGGTAGCGGACCAGCACCCAGGCGACGACGGTGCCGAATACGACGTTGACGGCAGCCGCCAGGAAGGCGGTGCCGAAGCTTATCTTCAGCGCGTTGAGGGTGCGTCGGTCAACGGCGATCGCCCAGAAATCGGCCCAGCCGAGCGCTGCCGAACGCCAGACCAGCCCCGAAAGCGGGATGAGGATGATGAGCGTGAGGTAGGCAAGCGAGAAGCCGAGCGTCAATCCAAAGCCCGGAATGACACTCGGCTGTCTGAATCGCCACCCCGCCTTGGCGGGTGCTGTGGTCATGCTGTTCTGGATCGTCCCTTCTGTTCAAACCAGAATGGCTTTGCTCAGTCGCATTCGGCCGGCATGCCCGTGAGGCTCGCCGGCCATCCGGCTCACTGCGCCGGCTTGTAGATCTGGTCGAATATACCACCGTCGCCGAAATGGTAAGGCTGCGCTTTCTTCCAGCCGCCGAATTGCGGGTCATCGATGGTGACCAGCTTGACTGCCGGCAGCTTGGCAAGGTCCTCGGCCGGCACCAGGTCGGGCTTGGCCGGGCGATAGTGGTTCTTGGCGATGATGGTCTGGGCTTCCTTGGAATAGAGCCAGCTCAGATAGGCTTCCGCGACCTTGCGCGTGCCCTTGGCATCGACATTGGCGTCGACGACGGCGACCGGCGGTTCCGCTAGGATCGAGGTCGGCGGATAGACGATATCGAAATTGTCGGCGCCGAATTCGTCGAGCGCGAGATAGGCTTCATTCTCCCACGCGATCAGCACGTCGCCCAGGCCCTTCTGCGCGAAGGTCACCGTCGAGCCGCGCGCGCCGGTATCGAGGACCGGGACGTTCGCATAAAGCTTGCCGACGAACTCCTTGGTCTTGGCTTCGTCGCTACCGTCATTGGCGTTCGCATAGGCCCAGGCGGCAAGATAGTTCCAGCGCGCGCCTCCGGAGGTCTTGGGGTTCGGCGTGATCACCTGGACGCCGTCCTTGACCAGGTCGTTCCAGTCGTGGATGCCCTTGGGATTGCCCTTGCGCACCAGGAAGATGATGGTGGAGGTGTAGGGTGCCGAGTTGTTCTCGAACTTCGTGCGCCAGTCCGGGTTGATCTTCTTCGTCTTCGAGACGATGGCGTTGATGTCGCCTTCGAGCGCCAGCGTCACCACGTCGGCGTCGAGGCCGTCGATCACTGCCCTGGCCTGGGCGCCCGATCCACCGTGCGACTGCTGGATGGTGACGGTTTCGCCGGTCTCCGCCTTCCAGTGCGCGGCAAACGCCTCGTCATAGGCCTTGTAAAGTTCACGCGTCGGGTCGTAGGACACATTCAGAATGGTCGTATCCGCAAACGCGAAACCGAGCGTGCCGAACTGGGCAGATGTGGCGACCAGCGCGCCGAGCAGTTTCCTGAAATGAGGTTTGGTCATTCCCGCCTCCGTTGAACTGCACAAACTCTACCGAGTTTATAGAATTTAGATGCATTGAATGTTGCCTTTTTCGCCTCCTCGAAGCAATTTTTCGCCGAGCCGCCGGCAATCGGGAAAATATCGTCCTCAATTTTCGGACAGCGACCATTTCCTCGGCAGTCGGGGCTAACTAGGCGCAGCCGGCTGCCGGGCAAGGCCGGCGCTAGATCGTGATGGCGTTTCGTTGAATCGCCGTCACGATCTAACTCTTTGTTGGAGCATGATCTTTCTCCGAAAACCGGTTCCCACTTTTCGGGATCATGCTCTAGGGCTTGTTGAGATTCATCGTGAGTTTATGACGGCGGCAGCGAGATGGATGATGGCACTGAAACTCTGGTCGGT
>NZ_VFTJ01000030.1:0-39679 GCF_006439595.1 Mesorhizobium sp. B3-1-9 | reverse complement strand
CCTGAAGGTCACAGGTTCAAATCCTGTCCCCGCAACCAATTTTATCATAAATCAATAACCGTCCCGGTCTAACCGGGACGGTTTTTTTGCGTTTACGCCTGACCCACAGTTGGCCGCAGGTGTATCGATTAGAGCGCCGCGCAGCCGGAGTGCAAAGCAGCGCAGCCTTCGTCAATGAGGCCGATCACCTTGCCGGAGCGTAGCGGCTTACCACCATGCCGCTGGCATAGGGGCTTCGAGCCGAGCAGCTTCAGCCGGGCGAAACCGCCTTGGTCGAAGATGCGGCGGCCGGCGCCCAGCGCGGCCGGATCATGCTACTGCTGTTCGGATGGCAAGCTGGTCACTTGCGGACCGCAAAGTCTGAAAGCCATCAATTGTTGAGGCTCAACTCGGGTGATCGACGGCCGATCCCAACGCCATCCTACACAGGCGACTCGCGGTTCTCACCGGAAGCCACCTTGCGCCGTGGGTCGGTCATTTTCCTGGCCCCGTAGGATGACTCGGCACGGGATGTCGGATCGGCGCCAATTCAATTTCGGGTGGCTTTAACGCCGGACGCCACGCCCTTGAATGCAGACGACGATGTCAAGGTGTCGAGCATGGCGCACATGTTGTTCGGACTATCAAAATTGAAGCCGAGACATCTCTGATCAGCCGCGCAGGCCATCACACAGTCGGGATAGCTGCTCCGAACATTCGCGTAAGCCTCTCCAACGACGACTGTGTCCTTGGCGAAAACAAGACTAGAGTACTTAAGATTCGCCTTAATGGCTCCCTTCGCCGCCATCACTGCGTCCGGACTCCTCACCAGAATCGACCCGTTATTTTTCATAAAACAGGCGGCGTGCTTCTTATCGTAGGTGAGTGCCAAGCAGCGGCGATCCGCTTGGCATTGGGCCTGACACTGTTCAAGAGAGACATTCCAGGCGGGCATACCCGGCAAATCGTTTCCGATTGCGTCCCATCCGTCCTGCGCAGACAGTTCGTCGGCCGCGGCTGCTGCTTCTTTCCGCTGCTGGTCCATGTCGAAATCGCTTGGCGAGAAACTGGCCTCGTCGAGCCAGAGGCAGCGGCTGGCGAGCTCTCGCGCGGAACTGTCATCAAGGCCCACCGATGCAAGTGTCTCGCTAGATGACACCGGTGCCCGGGGCCTCGACGTAGGCGAGAGTCTGTCGACAAGGCTTACCTGGACTTCAACTCCGGTGTTTGCCAGCTTTCGCGTGTAACACCAAGCCGTATCCCAAGTGGGGTCTTTCTCACTATCAAAATGATGGCCCGACTCGAGTTTCCAAGTGCTACCAGCGTAAGTCACTTGGCGATATGCGAACTTCACAAAATCGAATGTATCTGGATTGGAGGGATCCGTAGGAAGCCGTGACTGCTCTGTCGACGTCGATTTCGGCTTGTCCGTCTTTCCTTCCTCCGCGACTGACTCGTCTCTTGAAATTTTTTCTTCTGACTTTTTCGCCCCTTTTGGCTGGATCTCTTTGGGGCTTGATGGCTCGTTTTGGGCGACCGGGGGCTCCGACTGGATCACCGTTCGGTCGCGAGCAAAGATCAGCCATACACCAATGCCAATCCCAACGGCGGCAATAGCGATAGCAGCGCCGCTGGCCAGTCGCCGAAATGCATTGGCACGAGCGATCTTGTCGTGCGCATCGGCTTCCGCCTGCAGGGTCGGAATAGCCGACCGTTTGATTTGCAGATCCACCGCCTGTTCGAGAAGCTTGGTGTTATGTCGTACGAGCACGTTTACTACCCCGTTTCGCCACCGTTGTCGGCGCGTCAAGGTCTAGTTGCAGCTCACGCTGGGGGTCTTTCTCTATTCGATCGTATTGCCCTTTTGCAGAAACCTTCACCAGATCGACTACTTCCGGGGGCAGTTCCCGATCCAAGACCCGGCGTAACGCTTCCGGGTCGTCAGTAAGAATCGGGACATAAAGGATCTCTTTGACGACTTTCTCGACTTCGACCGGAACCTCGATGCGCTTTTCGACTTCTCTGTCGACCGGCACCTGTACCGGTACGTTCCGGACACGGCGCCACCGCCAGCGGAGCAACATGCGGCGTAGCAAACGCGAGAATTTGCTATCACGCTGAACTTCGGGCTGTGCGCCGATGCGTTGCAGGGCCAGCGCAACCATCGCTGTGATCGGCCCCGCCAATGCAGCGATGAATGCAAGCGAGGCGAACCAGATGGTCGACACCGTGCCGGCCTGAGCGTCTGTGACATCCTCCGGCTTCACCCCATACCAACGAGCTGCCAGCCTGCGTATCTGGTCGTTTCGAGCGACCGGGAGGCGTTCTTTTTCCAACCGGTTCAGTTCCGCCATGATCGCGTCTTGCCGCTTCTGATTGTTCCCGAGCGTCTCCGACTTGCGAGTTGCCGCTTCCTGAGCGGTTGCTAACGCAGTACGTGCTTCATTAAGCTTTCGATCCCAATCGGCAGCGGTGTCGTCGTAAAGTTTCTCCAGATCGTTGCGCCTAGCCTCAAGACGCTGTTTGTCCTCTTGGGTCATAGCAGGACTATTTTTTCGCAACCTCTCATATTCAGCGCGGGCCGCAGCGACTGCAACCTCAAGTTCTGCCAATTTCGGCGCGAACTCGGCTTCCTTTTTGGGCCGCGGGTTAGCCAGCTTGTTCAGCCCTTCTTCGTTGCGCTGGACCGACGCAAGGTCCCCTTTCTCGCGTGCGCTCTTTATGCGATCAACGTAGCTATCCCGCTGTCCTTCGAATTGCTCAACGGCGTCCTTTATCTCTCGATCGCGCCGATCCACGAGCGCGCCCAGCGCTGCTTGTTTCTCCTCGAGAGACACTTTGGCTTGCGCCGCGGCCGGTGAAAGGGTGGTTGCGGCTTGCAGCTCTTCGTCAACCTCTGTTATGCGTGCACGCAATTTGTCGCGCTCGGCATCAGCCAATCCACTGAGCTGTTCGAGATCGCTTCGGGCCTTTGCCTCGTCGTCGGTGTTTCGCAAGCTCTCGGCTTCAGCCTTGAGATTCTGAAGCTCTTGCTGGAACGCTTTCGTTTGGTTGGCGAAGTTGGCGTACTGCACCTCGCGCATCGTGCTGGCACGCTCCAATCCAAGAAGGACTGTCTCAAAAGTGATGCCGGCCAATACGAGTAGAAACGCCAGGATCACCGGTTTCCAAAACCACGAGGCGCCGAACAGAAGTGTGGCGATTGGGATTTTTGTCAGCTCAGCAATCGAGATCATAAAGAACGGGGCACTTGCAAGGACAAGGTCCATTGAGTCCGCCGCCTCATTGGCAACAAAGCCGCGGTAACTCAGAGCGACGCCGGTTGCTAGACCGATAATCGCCGCAACGATTTCAAGTGCCCACGCGCCGCGATACGTCCACTGGCCATAGCTCGCCAGTTTCTGGCTCATTGCCGTGTACATATACAAACCCCACCCGTTACAAACCCATCTTGACACGCGACGCCAGCAATTGCAGCAAAATTTACCGTCAGATGCTGCGTATCTTCGAATACGGTGAATAACCGGCGAGCCCAAGACAAAGACGTTGCTGCGTCTGCCACGAATGGTCTTTGGAAGAATATTGACGCCGACGCCGTGATCGCAGTCTGTCAAAAACTTTTCAATCACAGTATGACCGCTTCAGTGTCAATTTCAGACTATCAGAAAACTGGCTGCCACCGCCTCTCCGATTCCGACCTGGACGAATTGATTATTGAAAGCGCCAGGTTGCGGCAGCTGGGCTGCGTGAGGCACCTGCGTGGCGCTATCAGCGCCTATGTTTAGTTTGTCCACGCGAGCAACCTTCTAGAATGGCCGCCAACAGCGCAAACCGAGCGCCTCTGCGAGAGAGCATTGAAGCACCTAGGTTTCGAGCTCCCCTGCATTCTTGACCTCGACTATATAGTCCGCTCGCTGCAGCGGACGGTCCAGTAGCCGGCTTCTTCCGATTCACCCATGAAGATCATCTTGCTCGCGCCTGTGCAGTTGCAGGCGTTCGAAATGATCGAGTGAAACGCGGTTAGTCGATTGGGCTCCGGAATACTCTCAACAAGGTCAGATGCTCGACCTGCAAACGCAGCCCCTGGCAGAAGTGAAAATACCGCAGCAAAAACGGCTGTGAGCGCTCCGTCGGTCAGCATTGGCTCTCGCATGGAATACCGTCCTTGTCGCGATCGAGCTTGCCGCCCCAAGAACAGTTGGCAAGGTACCAATTCGCTTCGTCGCAGGAACTGATCTGAGAACAGGTTCGCCGTGGCTGGCAGGAGTAGCCCGACGACTCCGCCTGCGTATTCGGTATGGCCAAGCGCTGCTTTGCGGCTGATTGCTCAGCCTGCTTGGCGCGCCAGGTCCATGGCTCGTCGAAAAAGCCTTTCCATAGCCCAAGCTTGGCTACTTTCGCCGCTGCCTGCTGATGGGCATAGGCGCCATAGCTGTATTTAGGCCAGTCGAGCGCGAGACCGTTCTTGACGAGCCAATCGGCGACGTCGGCGCCATCCGCCCTCGCACACTTCCCGACAAACCGGCCGTATTGATCCCAGGTCACATACTCACACGTTGTAGGATTCGATTTGGCCAAGAACTTCTGCAGGCTTGATGTGATCTGCCATCCGCACGAGTAGTTGAAGTGCTTCGCGTCTTCACACTGCTGAGCATATTCCGGAGCGTCTATGCCGTTGAGACGGACGCGCGTGCCTCCAATCTCTATCGTGTCACCGTCGATCGCTGTGGCTGGACCCGCAAGCGTTGCGATCTTGGGCTCCGGCTGCGGTTCGGATCTGGCGATTGAAGGCTGCGATGACGGAAACGCGTTAGGAGTGGGGGTACTCGTCGGAGTTGATTTGACAAGTAGGCGTTCATTAGTGGTCACGGTCTGGCCGCTTGGGCTCATCGGCGTCTGCCGATCAGAAGGCCAATGCCAAGCCACCAGACCCAATAAAGCGAGCCACGCCAATCCCCTGACCTGCCTTGCGGCCACGACGACGCAGCCCCTTAAGACGCTGCCGGATTGATGCCGGCCGCTCTCAGGCGTGTGCCAAGCTGCGCCCGCGTGGCACAGGCAGCCTTGTCCCCGGCGACGCACTTCTTGTCGGCATCTGACCAGTCCAGCAGAGCAGTGTTAATCCAACTGCCGGGCGCGCGCGCGACGCCATAGGGTGTCGGTGTGGTTCCAGCCGCAACGGCCGCTGCTGCCGCGGGGGCTTGGCCATGCGGCGCTCGTTTCCAGCCGTTGATGATGAGACAGTTCCTCATGAACTTGTCTTCAGCGATAGCGTTGCCCAGCGCGTTGCCTATGCCCGCGCCAGCGACAAAAGCCGGCGACCCAATCGCAATATAGCCTTGGTCGGCTGACCGTTTTTGCAATTCGCATTGAGCATGGGCGACGTCGAAACTCGGCCCAAACCCTATCTGAACGTAGTCCGCTTGATTGCTAGTCTGACAGCCGCACAGCACGGCGCTGGCACAAAGTGCCATCAACACCTTTACTCTCATACCCCCAAGCCCTCCCACGGCTTAGGGTTAAGCATCTCTTAAAGAGAATATTTGTGCAAGAGCAAGAGCTATCAAGAGTAAACGCGACCGGGTCGATAAGCCGTTACCGCTGGCCACGGCAGCCGCCCCGCTTGGCCAAATTCAGAGGGCTTTCTCATCTCGGTCATGCCCAGTGCCCTGGCGCAAAATGGCGTGCGGCATCTTCCCCCCTGAAGGCATTGCTAACTGGACAGGTATGGTGGCCGGTTGCCGATTGGTGTACGCGCTGCTGCCATCGCCGCGGCTTCTGGAGCGGATATCTTGTATGTGCTGCCGTGCGACTGGACTCAGTTGGCCGGCGCTTTGATATCTGATCGATACGTCCAAGTCTGCCTTTGGTCGACTACATCAGCAAGGTCGATACTCGTGCAAATCATCTTTCGGCTTAAGTAATCAGGGATCTGGATCCAGCCTATGCAGCGGTACTGTTGCCGTCGATTGGGCGCTGAAAGGTTTTCGTATAGGCGATTACGACAGTGTTGACGCCGCCCAACACTTCTTCGCGCAGCCTTCGACAGTTTGAACGATAAGGCGTACCGTCAGTATTACGATTGTTATTCAATGAGTAAGGTGAGCCCCGCCACCGTTCATACGGCGCCTTTCGTTCATATTTCCGGCCGTTTTCATAGAGAACCTCAGAGTGTCTTACTACGCGCGGATTGCTGTTGATGACGCCGTCCCATGTAGCTTGAAGCTTGATGGTCACTTCGTTTGCGCGGATCAAAGGAAAGCATCCGGCCTCTTCAACGTGGGAGCCCGCCCAACACACTGAGAAGGAAAAGGCTGCTGTGGAAATAGCTGTGGCGATGTACACAACGACCGATCTCGAAAATCCCATAGGGCGCCGTTCCGTCTGAGCGCGTTGCAACTGCGTTCGACTGCTAAGGAATCTCATGCGAAGTTTGCAGGTTAAAGCCGGTGCCAGCAACCAATTCTATCATAAATCAATAACCGCCTCGGTCTAACCGGGGCGGTTTTTTTGCGTTCGAGGAGAACGCAACCGTCGCGGCGCGTCGAAAGGTGTGTCCGGTTCGGAAATCTTTCGAAACGAAACGGGAACGCGAGCAGGTCAACGCGCCTAAATTCGGCTTTCAGTCAACTTTGAAGGCATCGACTTCTAGCACGTAGCGTTTGGCAGCGCGCCAGCACGACACCCAGGTGCCATGTTTTAGACGACCGCTTTGCGCCTGATGTCGGCCATTAATGCAAATTTTTGTGTCCGCCCAGACGCGGACATCGCGGATGACCATGCTGCAAGTCGTAGTCACGCAAATTCCCGCCATCCCACACCCAACTTTCTTGTGAAGGCAACCCCGCGCTCATAGCACAAAAGACTTCAAGGTGTTTTGCGGATCAGTCGGTCTTCTGAGGGGTCGCCCGCGGGCAGCCGTTCACTCCGGCAACCCAGCGAACCGCATGTGTTCGATCCAGCGGTCGAGGCTTCCGGGTGCGGTCCAAATCTTGTCCCACTCCCTGCGTTCTTTACTGATCGATTCACTGGGAGTGTTCTGGAGGAAAACGGCAAGCGCTTCCTTTGCCTCTCGCTTGTTTCCCAGACAAGCGTGGATCCCCGCAAGCATTCGGTGCGCGCCGCTCGGGATTCTGGACATTTTCCGCATCGCCGCCAGCGCGGCCCCGCAATCGTTCTTTTCCCAGAGCGCCCAGCCCATCTGCCAGTTGAAGTCGTCTGGGTAGAAAGGATCGATGCCCATGGCCTGCTTGATCCGATCGATCGCTTCGTCTGTATGGCCAACATAGAGTAGCAGATCCGTGCTGCGGACCAGGATATCCGAGTTGCTGGGATTCAGGGCGATAGCCTGATCGTACCGGGCAAGGGCCTGCTCGACCTCGCCGGCTTCGGTATGGATGCTGGCGCGGATATTTTGCGCTTCAGCGTCATCAGGAGCGAGCAGGATGGCCTTGTCGGCGTATTCGGCGGCGCGCTTCAACGCCTCGTCACGGTTGGCTTCCTGCTCGTGCCAGCCGAATATCGCATCGTTGCGATAAGACCAGGCCAGCCCGATATAGCCGAACTGCGAGTTCGGATCCTCTTCGATCGCCTTGAGGTTCAGCTGCCGAAACCGCTCGTTCCTCGCGGCCGAGAAATCCTCTCTGATCTCGGCAATCCCCATCAGGTGATAGTGGAGCGCGCTGACCCTGGCGGCACCGCTCTGTGGCAAGGGGCGCTCGATCCTGCGCCCAACCCGTTCCGCAAGCGTGCGGATGATTTCCTCCTGGACGACGAAAAGATCGCCGATCTCGCGGTTGTAGGTGTTGGCCCAGACATGCGATCCGTCATGCGCATTCAGCAACTGGGCGGTCACTTTCAGCCGGTCTCCCACCTTCTGCTGGCTGCCCTCAAGCAGGTAGTCGACCCCGAGTTCATCTCCGATCTGCCTGGTGTCGGTCGGCTTGTCGCGGTACCTGAAACTCGAGTTCCGGGCGATGACGGCATAAGTCTTGCTTCGTGCCAGGTCGGTGATGATCCCCTCGGCAACGGCATCGCTGAGATATCCCTTAGCCGCTCCGGTACTGAAGTCATCGAAGGGAAGGATTGCAATCCTGGGCATGTCGTTCGAAGGAACCGGAGCGGCTCGCCATACTTCCGTGCCGTAATATGCGCCGATCGCTGCCGCAACAAGAACGAGTGCAGCAAGAATGAAACTGCGTCGCGAGAATCGTGTCTTGGCCCGTTCCGTGCCGGTTGCGGCGTTTGGTTCTGCCGCGTCCGACGGATCGGCATTCAGCCGGTAGCCTCTCTTTGGGACGGTTTCCACGATCACGTGCGCCTCGTCCTCCATGGCGCGGCGAATATCGGCAATGCATTGAGTGAGGCTGTCGTCAGTCACGAAGGTATCGACCCAAACCGCCTGCATCATCGCATTCTTGGACACGATCTCGCCCGGTCGCGCCGCGAGCACGGAGAGCACCTCCGCGGATTGGCTGCGAAGATTGACCGCTTTGCCTTCGACGGTTCGGAGTTGTTTGCTTTTTGGCAGGAAGACAAAACCGCGAAACGTGATCGTTTCAGCAGATTTCAGGTCAATTTCAGGAGCCTTTCGGGACATTTCACCCTCATGGCGCGCTCTCTAGCCTAGCCCATTCGGCCGCCGCATCCAAGGCATCCTGGCGGCACTGGATTCGACAAGAGGCTGACATGAAACGGACCAGATTTATCATCGCTCTTGCTCTCCTTTTGACAGCGCAAACGACTGCAAAAGCGGATTCCCATATTGTGAATGCAACCGCGCATATTATTTCTCTTACATTTGTAAATGGCGGTATTGAAGAACGGCGAGAGCAGAAACCGTTCGATACATACGCCCTCTGTCTCGCATGGAAACATCAGAAGGAATTCCTTCCGCCGGATCCGCCCGCTTTTATTTCTTTCGTATATTGTGCGCAAACAGAGAAGACGCTCGCATCATCCTGAGCACGACTGACTGGAGGTTGTGCGAATGTTTGGTGCGAGCTAAGGCGGCGCCGATACTCTCATCGACTTGAAGGTCCGCATCCGAGGCCCGAAACTGCCGGTCCGCTTCGTGCCCTCCAAGGCTGCCGATCAGCATCGCGTCAATGGCAGCCGTACTTGGCGACAGTGGCCTCCCAGTCGGAGGCCAGCGCGTTCAGAACCTCCGCTGCATCGCCTTGGCCGCCAACGACGTAGGGCCCAAGCCTGTTGTTCATCTGGATGAGCAACTCGCCGTAGTAGCGTTCGGTCCAGAAGTCCTTGACGACCGCCATGCTCTCGAAGAAGGCGCGATTGTAGGGCGTATCATTCAGGAACGCAGGGGAAGCTAAAACCTCGGCGTGCGCGGGATAGCCTCCGAGTTGCGCCCACCGCCGCTGGGTGTCCTCGCGGATAAGCCATTCCAGAAAGCGCATCGATTCATCCCGCTTCTGCGAATAGGAAACGATCGAAATGCCCTGGCCGCCCAGCGCCGAAAAGCGTTCACCACGAGGGCCGGCCGGATTTGCGAAGAATCCGGTATCTGCCGCGTGCGGATTCACGGCTGGATTCAAGAGCGTCGGAAAGAAGGCAAAAAAGTTCATGCTCATTGCCGTCAGTCCCTCGGTGATGGCGCGGTTGTTCTCCTTTTCCTGGAAGCCGTTCCCGCCCCAGTGAGGCGGACCGAACGTATAGAGCTCGCGATAGGCTTTCAGCGCTTCGACGGCCTGCTTCGAGTTGACGAACCCCTGTACCTGACATGTCGCGTAGTCGGCGAGATCGCCACCGAAACTGAACAACGCGTTCTCGTAGCCCATGACCAGGGTTTCAATGCCAGTGTAGGCGTAGATGGCTATGCCATAGCGACCGTCGTCGGGCCGGTAGAAGAACTCCGCAATATCGCGCATTTCGCTCCAGGTCTTGGGCGGGGCGAGCTGATACCCATACCGGGCCGCGAATGCCTCCTTTTCGGCTGGGTCCTCGAACCAGTCCTTGCGGTAAGCCCAGCCGACGGCGTCGGCCTCAAGCGGGACTGACCAGTATCTTCCGCTGCCTTGCGGATATTCCGAATAGTGGGTCATCGTTGCAGGCAGCATGATCTGATTCAGGTTGTTGTCCTGCACGAACGACGTCAGATCGACGTAGTGCCCGCCGGCAGTCGCAGTGCCGAGCCATTGCGAGTCGCCGACGACAAGATCGAAGGCGTCCCCATGACCGTTGAGCTCCACGAACGTCTTGGTCATGAAGTCCGCCCAAGGAGTGGTCTCGACGGTGACTTTGACGCCTGTCTGAGCGGTGTACTCGCTCACAAGTTCCTGCAGGTAGCTCGCCGGATCCCATTCGGCCCAGAATATCGTCAGTTCCTGCGCTTCGGCGCGGACGCCATAGAGTGCGGCCATCGCTCCCGCGGCAGCGCCCATGCACCAAAGTCTCAGCATGATCCCCTCCCTTGGGAGCGCAGCAAGCATGCACGATGCTAAACCTTACGCTGCGTCATGCGATTTGTCATCGGCCGTCGCGAAACCGGCAGCAGGCTTTGGCGCGGCGGGACGCGTCGGTGTCGTCCGTCGGGCGAGTCGCGCGATTAAGCAGGAACCTGTGTCAGCCTAACCACGTCCTCGCCAACTAGATCGTTGGCCACAAGGCGGATCGGGGGCCAGCGAAAAATGGCGTACGGCGACCAAGAACTACGGGGCGATACTCGTCAATAAGACCAAGGTCGGTCAGGCTTCGCGCCAGATCTGGTCCGGCAACTGCAATCTCCCCAACGTGCTGAGCCTTCAGCCCACGGATCACCACCTCGATGCCACCCTCGACAAGTATGCCGTTGGGGCCGACAGACTTCAATGAGCGCGACACGATCCACTTCGGTTAGCGCCGCCAAGCCGCCGCGAACTCGTGTTGCTCCGCACTCCACTCAGGAACGTCTTCGTCCCAATAGCGTTGCAGCGACCGTACACACTGCCGGCCAGGTTGCGCACGTGCTCTATCCAGTGACGGAAAGAGCACGGGCCTGTCTGCATTTCGAGATGGTCGAGGTAGCCGTCCAGGGATTTTTGCCAGGGTGAAGAGCTGGTCGGCGGCACAACTGTCCCATAAGTCGGCAAGTGCTTTCGCATCAGGGGAGCCGCGCGCAATCGCTATCTCGGGCCGGCGTTCACAACCAGTGGCCTTGATCCGACAGTCCGAGGTGCAGCGACAGAAACGCTGACGCCGGACAAGCCCTCGGTTGCGGTTTTTTGTCGTTCTCGCAACTAAGGGGCAATCCTGACCAGGAGAGCCGGGCATGGACATAAGCAGGTCGGCCGCGGGCTTGCCTACCATTTGCTCCGGAGGGCCTAGCCGAACTTGGAGATGGGAGATTACGCAACTTTTCCAAGAGAGTTCGGCCCGGGGCTTTACCGGATGCCGAAACTCTTCCGAAAGTTTCCGAAACGTCTAATATGCCTAGATGCAGGGGACTCGCATCGCTTTTGGTCCGTTCGTACTCGATCCCGACATCGGGACGCTCCTTAGAGAGGAGATCCCGATCGCTGTTGGGCATCGGGGGCTGACGCTGCTTGCTGCGCTTGCGGCACGGCCCGGCGAGATCCTGACCAAGGCCGAGCTGCTGGACGCTGCCTGGCCGGGAACCGCCGTTGAGGAAGGCAACCTTACCGTTCAAATCGCGACACTAAGAAAGGCTCTCGGTCCGACTGATAATGGCGGTGAGTGGATCGCCACGGTGCCTCGCGTCGGCTACCGCTTCACCGGGACTGTCAAGCCGGTGGCGAGCGCGCCCTACAAACCGATACCGCCGTCCGGCAAGCCTTCGATCGCGGTGCTGCCTTTTGCCAATCTGGGCGGCGATCAGGACCAGCAGTATCTCAGCGACGGTATAACCGAGGACATAATCACGGAGCTGGCCAGGTTTCGCTCCCTCCTCGTCATCGCGCGCAATTCGTCTTTTCAATTTCGCCATCCGGCAATGGACATTGCCGAAGTACATCGCAAACTCGGAGTTCGCTATCTCGTCGAAGGCAGCATAAGAAAACTCGGTGATCGCATTCGGATTACCACACAACTGATCGACGCCGCCACCGGCACCCATCTATGGGCCCAACGCTACGATCGGGCCCTTAACGACATCTTCGCGCTGCAAGACGAGGTTGCGGCGCTTATCGCCTCGATGGTCGAAGGGCAAGCGGAGGCCGAATCGGCGACCCGCACCAGACGCAAGCCACCCGCCGATTGGGATGCATACGACTACTACCTGCAGGGGCGCGCGCATTTTTACCGATATGAACTGGAAAAGTCTGAGCCCCTCTTCGTCCGGTCCGTCGATCTCGATCCAACATTCGCTCAAGCCCACGCCTTCCTCGCGCAGGCCCTCGTCGGCAGATTTTGGTACGACAATGATCCGCGGACGCTACAGAAAGCCTGGGACTCGGCACGGACGGCGCTCTCTCTCGACAGAAGCGATGGCGTCTGTCACCAGAGCATGGGGCTGGTGCTTACACACATGCGCCAGCACAGCGACGCCGGAGTGCATTTTGAGCGAGCGCGCTCGTTGAACCCGCTAGACGTGAATATAGCGGGGGATTACGCAAGCTGGCTCAACTACGGCGGACGGGCCGAGACGGCACTCGACGTGCTCGAAACCGCGCTCCTGCGCGAACCGTTACCTCCGGTGTGGTTCTGGGAGGTGAAGGGCAGCTCTCTGTTCCTGCTTGGAAGGTACTCGGAAGCTGTCGGCTCGTATCGGAAGGCCGGTGACCAATTCTTCATCCATGCCTTCCTCGCAGCGTCATACGCACATTTGGGCGAGATGGAGAAGGCGCGCGCTGAGGTCGAGGAAGCACTGACAAGGAAACACGAGCTGACTGTCCGGCTGATTTCAGGTCTTCCGTTCACCGATCAAGTCGCCCTTGAGCTTTTCACGTCGGGCTTCAGAAAGGCCGGTTTTCCCGTGTGAACGCCTTAGCAAGGCTGCATTCCAGATCGGGCGTCCAAGTTTGCGGGGTGCGGGCATTCGGGTCGGGTGAGAGCCGCAGCGGCCTTGGCGGGTTTTTGCGAACTACTAGGTGACAGCTTCGCGCCGCATGCCGGCCATAGAGACAAACTTTGCTTCCGCCCGAAAACAGGCATCGCGGGTGGCTATGCTGGAGGTCTCGGTCGCGCCACCTCCGGGCCGTTTTGCAAGCGATGCCGCGAAGGGCGCGCCTCGCGCATCGCGCTACGCATGGCTGTCAAACTGTATAGTGCGATTGTCGAGAGCAGCGATCTCTATGGCGACGGGCGTGGCTGGAGCAGGAGGCCGCGGAAGATCGGAGCGGCTAACTTATTCCGACTGCGCGGGCCGGAGAAAGTATCGCAGACGGCTAGGCCTACAGCGGCAAACCCGCCTTGATATAACCGTCGAGGAAATGCTGCCGGTCTTCATCGCGTCTAAAAGGCTGCGTAGCTGCCCACCGAGATGCGAGAAAGCCGGGATTTATCTCAAGGAACCGGCAGGCTTCCTCGTGAGCTTCGGTGAGCTGACCGAGTTGCGCCAGGCTCGCAGCAAGGATGCGCTTTGCCGGCAGCCGGCCAACCGCCTCCTTGCGGAGAACCCCGACCGCCTGGGTATATTGGCCGGCAGCATAGTACGCGAACCCGAGGTCCCAGTAGTACCAACCCGGCGGATAGGGGTTGAGTCGGAGAGCATTCTCGGCCAGTTCGACGGCATCGTGGGGCTGGCCCTGCAGGACCCTCAAGTTCGCCATGTTCACCATCGTGTCGGCATGGTTCGGGTTGATCCGCAGTGCCGTTTGGAGTGCGGACTCCGCCTCTTCGAGTTTGCCCTCGCAGAGCCAAGCATACCCAAGGACGCTATGCGCCATAGGACCACTTTTATCGAGCGACATGGCCTTCTGAGCGTAAGCGAGTCCGAGGGCCTGGTTCGCGTTAAACTCCTCCCCGTAGTGGATCGCCGAGCCGTAGTGCGAAACGGCGAGCCATGCGTGGGCCTCCGCCAGATTCGGATCGAGCTCGATGGCCTTGGTGAGGAGAGTACGAGCAAGATCGTTTCCGGAGGGCGAGTGCATGACAAGAACGCGCCCGCGAACGAGGAAATCATACGCTTCGATCGTCGTCCGGCGCCGGGGCGTATCATCGAGCACTGGTCCAAGCGGCAGCACGCTAGCCAAGGCCGCGACGACCTTGCGGACTACTTGGTCCTGCAGACGAAAGACGTCGGCCAAATCACCATCAAAGCGCTCGGCCCAAAGACATCTGTTCATCGTCGCCTCAGTGAGACGAACCCCAATTCGGACCTGGCCTGCGACGCGGCGCACGCTGCCCTCGACGACATAGCGGACGCCCAGTTTCTTGGCGATCGATTGCGCATCGGCGGACCTTGCTTTGAAAGCGAACGATGAATGGCTTGCGATCACCAGGAGACCCGGAACCTTCGACAGGTCGGTGATCAGATCGTCCACCAAACCGTCGGCAAAATGTGCCTGCTCCGGATCGACGCTCATGCTCGCAAAGGGCAAGACAACGATCGAGGGGTCCGCTTCGAGCGTCCGGTCGGCGTCGACGATTGGAACCTCGCGCTCCTGGATGGTAAGCGAGCCTGCGAACCGATAGCCCACCCGCGGGAAAGTCGCGATCCACTCTTCCCCGTCGGCCGAGACCCGCAGCCGTCTCCGAAGGGCGGCGATCTGAACCGTCAGATTGCTTTCTTCCACGTTGGTATTCGGCCAGGCAGCGTCCATCAAACCCGCCTTGGGCACCACTTGACCGTGTGCCTCCACCAACGCCTGCAGCAGTGCGAGGGGTTTGCTTCCAATCGCAACAGGCAGGCCGTGCTCGAATAATGCGCTGTTGCCAGCGTCAAGCACAAAAGGACCGAATGCGAAGAGCAGAGGCGCCATGGCCTATCATAGACTTTCGGAAAAATTTTGCGATCAATTCGGAGCTTCTTCGGGATTAGCGCCGCGAAATCGCCGATGCTCTCCACCGCGAACCACCCTGAACGGGAAACTGTCCGTAGTCTAGCACAGCACCAAGGGAGTTAATGATATGGCGAAACTAACATTGGCGATGAGTGTGCTTGCCAGCGTGACCGCGCTTTGCGGCGATGCCGTAGCCGATTCCTCAATGGTCGGTCCTACATACATCGGGGATCGGGCCGCGGATCCCGAGGACGAGACGTTCGCCTATTTGGTGAAGACTGAAAGCGATCGGCCGCTCGCTTTCATCGGGCCAGCCCGCAATATGGGTCCCGTCACGGGCGACGCGGAGAGGGACACGATCGCGTACCGGCCGCTGTTGGGGGTGCAGAGAGATGCCCTTTGGTCATTCGTGCTCGTGCGCGAGTGGTGAGGTTTCAGATGCGGCGAGGGCTATGGAGTGCCGCCTGCCGCCGTCCACTGTGACGGTCTTGCGGCAGCGAGCCAAGGTCGGGCGCGATCGACTGTCCAAGGCCCATAATTGCGCCTATAGTTACAGATCGCTGGAATGACCTGACGGAGCCAGCGACTGAGAGCGGATTTTGCGCCCCAAGACACGCGCATCTAACCCGCATATTTTTGCACGCTCTCAAGATTGCCCGCCTCGGCCGGCCTCCCTTTTCCATGGTTCCGGCCGCGATACTGGAGGAGAAATCAACTTTTCATTGGAGGAGAAATCAGGATGCATAACCTTCCGCGACGCGAATTCATCGGTCAAGGCAGCGCGGCACTCGCGGCGCTAGCGTTGTTCCATTCACAGTTGGCCCACGCATTTCCAAGCCGGGCGGGTGAAACCGTGATCCCTTGGGTGGATCAGCCGGCGCCCAATCCCGTTCCTGCGGTCATCCAAACCCAACTTGTCTGGGAGGACATGGATTCATGGGTGACACCTAACGAGAAGTTCTTCAGCATCGCTCATTTCGATCGGCCAACCATTGATGCAAATGCCTGGAAGCTGGAAATCGATGGCCTAGTCAAGAAACCTCTGAGCCTGTCGCTTACCGACCTCAAGGCGCGGCCGCGCCAAGAGGCGGTTTTCACTGTCGAATGCTCGGGCAATCACGGTTTTCCGTTTTTTACCGGGGGCATTGGGAACGCCCGCTGGGCCGGCACGCCGCTCGCCGCCATTCTTGAAGAGGCTGGGGTGAAGGAAGACGGCATCGAAGTTGTTTTTTGGGGCACTGATGTCGGCGACATCGTTCTCAAGGACGACTTTCGCGATGTTAAGATGCATCAGAATTTCGCCCGCAGCATGTCGCTCGCCGATGCAATGAGCCCCAATAACATCCTGTGCTACGAGATGAATGGTGTCGCGCTGCCAGCACCCAACGGCTTCCCAGTGCGGCTCATCGCACCGGGCTGGTATGGCATCGCCAACGTCAAGTGGCTCAAGCGCATTGAGATACGCAACACGCGCTTCATGAGCCTGCTGATGGGACGAAACTACGTCACCATCCGTGAGGAAGAACACAATGGCGAGACGGTTTGGGCGGAGACCTCGGTGGGTCGTTCGTTGGTGAAGTCGGCACCTGCCAGAGTGACCCGCAACGATGCCGGGTACCGTATCAGCGGTGCGGCCTGGGGTGCCCCAATCGCCAAGGTCGAGGTGAGGATTGATGATGGCCAGTGGCTCGAGGCGACCATCGACCATGATGAAGAAGCTGAATTCGCGTGGGTAATCTGGTATCTGGATTGGAAGGGCCCAACACCTGGCGAGCATAGCGTCACGTCCCGAGCGGTTACCACAAAGGGGCAGGTCCAACCGGCAATGGATGATCCCGTCATTGCCAAGAAACATACATACTGGGAGAGCAATGGGCAGATTACGCGCCGCATTAGCATTGCTTGAGGAGGCTTACCGATCTGATGGGTGCGGAGCCACTCTTCCGATCGCAGGATCGGCGTCTCGATAATGATGGAGAAGTGATCCCATGCTTGCCATAAGGGGACTTCGGCGGTCAGGTTGCGGTCGCCGAAAAATCGTTTGCGACGCCTAATAGCCTGTGCGGCTCAACGCATAGGTTCCTACCAAACCTCGCCAACTGGTGGATTTAACGGATAGTCGTTTGATAACTTAGTCCCGGAAATGACGCAGCGAAGCAGCGCCGCCGCAGCACGCGCAGATCATGTTGTCGACGTCGACGAGAACGTCCTCGCGCGGCAGTTGATCGGGCAGCGGCTTGCGATACGACGGCCGCTCGGCCGCCGGCTTGCCGACAAACGGACGGCTCTCCTGGATGCGCGCGATATCGGCGCCGAGCTCTTCCAGGGTGAGCGCAGCTGATCGGGATCGAGGCGCTCGGAGCTGCGGCCGAACTGCGCGCGCTGGAGCTTTTTGATGATCGACTGAAGCCGCCCGATCTCGCCGTCGCGGCTCTCGACCGCAGCCGCCATGTCGCGCACGAGGCGTTGAAGAAGAACTGGATCGGACGGCAGGTTTTCGAGATCGACCAACACGGTCGATTCTATCACAAACAGCCCGGCAACCCAAGGATTGTGAGCCTTTTCGCGACAGCCGGCGCGCCGATTTCAGCCAGTATGGGTCGCCAGAAGCGTTCCGGCGCGCGCCAGTCGACATCTTCGATGAGCATCGCGAGTTGTGCCGACGACAGTGCCACCGAGCCGCCAGGTTCGGCCAGGCGCGGCCACATGAACTGTCCGCGGTCCATGCGCTTGGTGAACAGACACAGTCCCGTTCCATCCTAAAAAGGATTTTCAAAAGCGAGGCATTCTTCCCGCGGAAGACGAACAGATGACCCGAAAAGGGATCCTTCTTCAGATGCTCCTGGATCAGCATGGAGAGCCCATCGAGACCTTTGCGCATGTCGGTGTGACCAACGCCAGATGCACCTTCACGCCCGCCGGAACGACGATCATGACGCTTTCTCCTTGCCGGCCAAGTGTCGCTTGACCGCAGCCAGACACGCGCCCGCCGGTGCGAACACGCGCCGCCCATCATCTAGTTCGATCGCCACCATGCCGACCGGCGGCCGCACAAGATCGCGCAATGCGGCGAGCGCCGGCGGCTCGCTTTCTGCTCCACCGGCGATCTCGACCAACGCCAGTTCCGGCGCCTTGCGCGCGGTCAGGCAGAACTCTTCGCGCCAGCGGAAGGCCATGCTGGTGGCAATGCCATGGCGGCGACAGACCTGCGCCACGACAGCGCCGGGCCTCGGTCTCCGCAACGATCGTCCGCTTCTGCTCTTCGGTGAAGCTGCGGCTGTGCGATCGACCGTCTACTGCTTCCGGTGTCAAGCGGTGTTGGCGCCGCGCGGAATTAGCAGCGCTGCTTAAATGGGCCCGGGCACTCGGATGAAGAAGCGATCGCCAGTCCATTTCGTCGCCGGTTTCTTCCAGGCGATCGCGTCAGATTCGCAACGCGTGAGGCGAAAGCCCGAGCGCGGCGGCGTACTTGCATGGCCCATGCCGCTCCAGTTCAGCGCCTCGACATGCATGCTCCAGAACGCCCGCAGAGTAATCGGCCCGCTGTCCGCGCGCTTGCCCTAGCGATAGCGCGGGCGCTTTTGGGGACGCTTCAGCTGCTGCGTCCTCCGCTGACGTCCGATCTTCTTGAGGCGCAGATTCTGCGGCTTTTCCTTGCGTTTGCGCAGTCCCCGCTGCTCACCATATGGTGCATCCAAAGATCGAACGTCCTGATCGAGAGATCGCGCTGCCGGCAGAATTCCTGCGCGCTGACATTGCCGCTGAGCCAGCACGCGACTTGCGACAACCGGCAAGGGCTGTTGGCCTTGGCCCACGAGCGGCGAGGCGCCATCCGGATATCCTCCAGAAGACGAAGGAACCCGACATGATGAGGTTGCAGTACTTCAAATACGTGCTGGGGCCGGACGGTTACTGTGACAACCGTATGCGTCCGGTGCTTGCACGTCGCTCAGCTATTGACAGGATTTCCTAGTTTCCACGCCCACGGCAGTAATTCATCGAGGCGGTTGATGGAGTGTCCGTCAACCATGCGCGAGAGCACGTCATGAAGATAGGCGTACGGTTCGACGTCGTTGAGCTTGCAGGTCTCGATCAGCGAACACAGGATCGCCCATCGGTCACCGCCGCCGTCGCTGCCGGCAAAGAGATGGTTCTTGCGGCCGAGAGCCACGGGGCGGATGGCGCGCTCGACCGGGTTGGTGTGGGGCTCGATGCGACCGTCGTCGAGGAAGCGGATCAATCCCTGCCAGCGCGCGAGCGCGTAGCGGATGGCCTCGGCAAGCGAGCTTCGGCCGGAGAGGTGCGTAAGTTGTGCCTCCAGCCATGCGCGCAGATCGGTGACCACCGGCTTCGATCGAGCCCTCCGCGCTGCAAGCCGGGTAGGGCGGCGGCTGCCCGCGGATTTCGGCCTCGATGGCATACAGGCTGCCAATACGGCGCAGCGCCTCTTCCGCGATCGGCGATCCCGTCGCTTGCTGGACGTCATAGAACTTGCGCCGCGTGTGCGCCCAGCAGGCTGCCAGAACGATATCGCCCTTGGCGGTGAGTTGTTCGAACCCGGCATAGCCATCGACATGCAGCACGCCCTTGAAGTGCTCGAGATGCGAGGCCGGCCGCTCGGCCTTGCGATCCGGCGCGAACACGTAGATTGCCGCCGGTGGCGCCTTGCCATCCCAACCGCGCTGGTCGCGAGCGTAGACCCACAGTCGTCCGGTTTTGGTGCGTCCGCGGCCGGGATCGAGCACCGGGACCGGCGTGTCGTCGGCAAAAAGATGATCCGAGGCGAACACGTTCTTGGCCAGGCGCTCGTGCAAGGCTTCCAGCCGCCAGCAGGCGCCACCAACCCAGCTGGCGAGCGTCGAACGCGGAAGTTCGACACCACTGCGGGCGAAGATCTGCGACTGCCGGTAAAGCGGAGTATGGTCGCAATATTTGCTGACCAGCACATGCGCGAGCAGCGCCGGCGTTGCCAATCCGCCGGCGATCGGTCGCTCCACCGCTGGCGCCTGCGCCATGGTCTCGCACACACGACACGCATATTTTGGCCGCTTCGTCCTGATCACACGCAGCTGCGCCGGAACCCAGTCGAGCATCTCGCTCACGCTCTCGCCGATGCTATGCAGCGCGCCGCCGCAGCCCACGCAGACCGTGCCGTCGATGTCGAGCAGGACGTCCTCGCGCGGCAAATGATCGGGCAATGGCTTGCGATGGGACGGCCGCTCGAGCGACGGCTTGCTGACGAACGGGCGGCTCTCCTGGATGCGCGCGATGTCGGCGTCGAGGTCTTCCAACGCGAGCGCGAGCTGATCGGGATCGAGCCGTTCCGAGCTGCGGCCGAACTGCGCCCGCTGGAGCTTTTTGATGATCGACTGAAGCCGCTCGATCTCCCCCTCGCGGCTCTCGACCGCAGCCGCCATGTCGCGCACGAGACGCTGCAAAAGCTGCGGGTCGGATGGCAGATTCGACAGATCGATCAACATGATCGAATCTATCACAAATCACCCCAGAACCCAAGGATTCCAAGCCTTTTAGCGGCAATCGAAGTGCCGATTTCAGCCCGCCAGCGCAGGCTTCCAAACACGCTCGGGCGCGCCAGTCGATGCCTTCGATCAGCATCGCAAGTTGCGCCGGCGTCAGCGTGATCGAGCCGTCATAACCGGCCATCACCGGCCACACGAAGCTGCCCTGGTCGAGTCGTTTGGTGAACAGGCACAGGCCGTTTCCATCCCAAAACAGGATCTTCAGCATCGACGCCTTCTTGCCGCGGAAGGCGAACAGATGGCCCGAGAACGGGTCCTGCTTCAGCGTCTGCTGCACCAGCATGGCGAGACCGTCGAGACCTTTGCGCATGTCGGTGTAGCCCAGCGCCAGGTGCACCTTCACGCCTGCGGGAACGATCATCATCGTCCCGTTCCTTCGCTTTCGAGATGCGCACGAACGGCGGCCGGATCGCTGCCGGCCGGCGCGAACACGCGCCTGCCGTCGGGCAGATCGATCGCTGTCGTTCCGTCCGGCGGCTGCACGAGGTCGCGCAGCAAGAGTGCTGCTGGCGTGTCGTCAGTCAGTGCCACGGGCGCAAGCTGGGCTCGCTTCTTCTGCGCGACGCCGAACTGCACGCGCCAGCGGAACAGCATACCCGTGACGATCCCATGCTTGCGCGCGACCTGCGAGACGCTGACACCAGGCAGGTCGCTCTCCAGCGCGATGGCGCGCTTTTCCTCGTCGCTGAAGAAGCGCCGGACAGGCTGCCGGGACGCGCCAGGATCATCCTTCGGGTCCGCCGTCAAGCTCGATTCCGGCGGCGTTCCGCTAGCACTGGTGCTAACGACCGGGCGGGCGGAGGGATGAAGATGCGCCCGCCAGTCGATTTCGACCTCGCCCTCGTCCAGTCGGTCACGCCATGTACGCAGGCTCGTCGGCGAAAGATGCAATGCAGCGGCATATTCGCGGATGCCCATGCCGCTCCAGTTCATCGCCTCGACGTGCATTGCCCAGAACGCCTGGACGGCGCGGTTGCGCACGTCGGTGCTCACCGCGAAGCGCCGCCGAGCGCGCATTTTCTGCCGCTTCGCGCGCGCTTCCTGGCGCTTCTGGCGACGCAATTCCGCCTGATATTCCGCGTATTTGCGCGCCGCGTCGTTGCCCGCGAAGTACTTCAGCCAGCGATCGAGCGTGTCCTTCGTCAGTCGATGCACGCGGCAGTATTCCGTCCGCGTCAAACCGCTGCGCCGCCACGCTTCGACGTGAACCACCCAATAGGACTGACGCGCCGTGTTCTCGAAATGTCTCAATTCACCGGAGATCCTCCATGCTACGAAGGAGCCCGACATGTCGCTTGAATGCACTACTGAATCTGGGTGCAGAGACCGGACGCTTACTGACAACCGAGGGATGGCAAGATAAAAGGGCACACATTGTGCTGCGGGCGGTTGGTTGTATTTGCTGTATTTTTCGCTGTCTCCCACACATTGCGGCACCTTGGTGCAATGTGTGTTTTAAAATCAAGCGATTGATGTTATTTGGGAATTAGCACATTGCGGGGGTATTACCTGCTCGGGCTCGCAATTCGCGGCGGCGTTGTGTTGATGCCACGACGCATCGGTCCCAGGTTCGCCCCGACCTCGCTGAACGACTGTATTGGGGCCGAAAGGTGAAGGTCCGCATTGGGTTCAATACGCTCGAAAGGCGCTGATGCGTCCATAGCTGCGGAACCCCGCAAGTAGGTAGCGATTCGCCATCCCTCAACTGGAGGTCCTGACTTCCGTTTTCTGATCTCTCGGTTTGCCTTCGCCCGCCTGTTAGAGCGGCCGCCGCGCTGTCTCGTCGCGGCACGCCGAGGATGATACGGACCGCTTCCTAACATTCGGCGACTATTTCGCAAATGCCATCGATTCTTTCGTGAACGAAGAGGATTAGCGTTCCAGGTTCGGAGGTCGCCTGGCCTCTGATCCTCGCCCTCACGATCGAAACCTTAGCAATGGATTATGTTCCCGGACGAAATTGCTCCCTCCCGCAATCGGCCACGTGTCCCTAACGGTCAACGTTGCGGCATAGACGACGCGACCGGCCCTATCCCTTACGGAAGCGGTGCAGATGCTGTGGCCGACTCTTTCGCTTGGCGTCTCTCGCCATCGACACTCTGCGCGTGGTCCGAGTGACATGCCGCTATTGCAAGTGCCAGCCATAATTATCAGCCATAATCAGAGACAGGTATCGATCGGGGTGGACGCCCAGCTGCTATCGCCGCTTGCTGACGCTCCCTGCCTACAAGTTGCGTTTGGCAATGCGGGCTTCTTGCTCCTCGGCAAGGTATCGAGTGTCGGCCACCGCCAATCCGTGTTTCACCAGGTCCCGTCCGAGATCGATGCCTGCCACGAAGCAGACGCCGAGGTCGTCGTTATAACCGTCCTTGCCCTCGACGATGCAGGATACATCGCCTGAGGCGATAAGATGTTGGATGTGGTCACGCGCATACTTGCCGCAGGGCCAGATTTTGCCAGCGGCATCAAAACACGCCTGCGAAAGTTTGGGGGCATCAAAACCGAGCAATTGAATTCGTTTTTTGTCATGCCACAGCGTGTCGCCGTCCTCAGCAGACCAATGCTCTCCTGCGGACACCCGGCCACAGGTGAGCACGAAGGCAAGGGTGAGGATCAACCTACACATGGCCGTGCTAAACGCACATCCCCTACGGCAGTGGCATCGGTGTGTCGGCGAGCGTTCTGAGATAGGCGATCACGTTCAGCCGATCGGCCTCTTCAGGCACCCCGCGAATATCCATGTTGACGCCGGGCTTCGTCAGCGTGGGACCGGCGAGGAAGATGTTCAAGTCCTCGTAGGTCCAGTCTCCCTCCCAACCCAGCAGGGTCTTGGAGTAACGCTCGAACTTCGTCGATGCCTTGTCGCGACCGACGACGTTCCAAAGGTTCGGCCCGATGGTGGGAAGTTCCTTTGGCCGCACGACATGGCAAGGGGCACAGGTGCTTGCAAAGAAGGCCGCGCCCTTGGTGGGGTCGCCCTCCGCGAGCCGGGCGGAAATCGGCTCCGGTTTCAGGATGACGACGCCATGCTCCAAAAGGTAGGCGGCGATGTCCTCATGATCATCGTGCTTTGCGAGATGGTAGGCCGTGATGATGCCCGGCCGTTGATTGGGATCGCCCTGGACCCAGATGGTGTTGACGTCAGCGCCCGCCTCGACCAGCACCTTAACGCAGTCAAGGCAGCCACTGGCGACCGCGAGGGTCAGCATCGGCTCTCCCCGCGTCTTGCCGTTGGCGTCGGCACCATGCGACAAAAGCAGCCGGATCATGTCGGCGGCGTTCTTCAGCACGGCAACGGTCATCGGCAGGCCGAGCACCGCTTCCTTGTTGACATCGGCACCACGCTTGATCAGCAGTTCCGCCGCCTCGACGTGGCCGCTGCGCACAGCCAGGAATAGCGGTGTTGCCCCCTTCTCCTGCTCCTCGATGTTAGCACCGGCATCGAGCGCCGCCGTGATTGCAGTAAGGTCGCCGCTCTTGGCCGCGTCGTGGAGCGCACCGCCATGCGCTGTTGTGACTGCACATAGCAAGATCAGGAAGCTTGCGAATAAGCCCCGCATTTCGGCATCCCTCCGCCGATCAAGGAGGAGAATATACCCGATAGGCGCGGGCTTCCAGCGTATATTAGCGTAGGCTAATGGTATATAATGGCCTTGACGACATAAGTTGCCGTTGAGGGCGGCCCCCAATCGATGCATGCAGTCAGGACAAGACAGGCAACGTGCTTTGCAGGTGTGATCGCCACGGCTGCGGCAATTGAGGGAAGTGCGGCGTTAGCCCACGGCCCGGATGAAAATTGGGGCTATCCACCGGCTTGCTGCCACGGCGACCCGCTCACTGGCGACTGCGGGAAAATTCCCAGTTCAACTGTGACGCCCCGGCCAGATGGCTATGTGATTATTCTGCGTCCAGGCGACCATCATAAAGTCACGCGTCGGAACCGCTACTTCGTGCCGTACGAAGTCGTAATCCCCTCGGGGGATGACAACTTCCACATCTGTCTGCATCCCACGGAAGAAGACGAAAACTGCTTCTTCGCGCCAGCGGATGCAATGTGAATGTTCTTCTAGCTTCGCCCGATTGAACCAGTGCCGGGCGGGGCGAAAAAGCACGTCCATCGAAACCTGTGATAAGCCTCGAAACTCATGTGTGGGGTCAGCGTCCGATAGAACGTCATCAGGCGCTCGCAAATATGATATTGATCATCCGGCGAGGTCTGGACACGCTCTCTGGGAATGAACCACTCCGGCTCTTGTGGCTCGTTTAGGTAGAAGGGGCGGGGCGGCCGGACGAAATAGCCGTCTCTTTTCATCCTGACATGGCTTGGATCGATAGGATGACAGTCATTGCCTCCACAGCAGTCGTAGTGAAGAACGGGGTCCGTCTTACCCGTATACCAATCGTGGGCCTCGGCATTGCCGATCAGTGCGAGCCACGCCAATGCGAAATACCGCTTTGACTGCGTCATCGAAATCCCCTCGCAACCTGAATACCACATTAGACATCGCTAATCTTCATTCTTGAGGTCGCATCGGTCGCCGCATAGGTCCGGCGGCCGCCTTGTCTAATCAGCCTCCCGAAAATCCTTCAGTGACGCATGGCGAAGCTTCTCCTCGCCCCTAAGAAACTTAACCCGCCCTACAAGACCCGGCTTGAGCCACTCGGCCTTCTGGGCAGAACTTACTACGCAAATCTCGTCGAGCAGATGAACGCACGTCTGGCACCCTATCTGCTCAAGCATGGCGGATCGGCAAAGGAGGCGCTGATCGCGGCCGACTGGAAAACGACGAGCGGCGAAAACGGCTGCACATAGCCGAAACTTGCCTTTCGGTCTCGAAACGAAGTTCTCGACAAGCAACCCTTTAGCCCTTTTGAGCGCATTCATCGCTGCTGTTGGTACATTGGACTGTCGGCAGCAATGCGCGAAGCTATTCCTATGCTGGGACTTCATTGCCGTGCGTCATCGGCCTGGCAACTGACCGATCATGTTGCAATCGACCGTGAGGCCGGTACGCTCGGTGTACGCGGCGTGGATCACCTGGTCCTTGTTCATGGAGATTTCACGAACCAGCTTTCGACGGACCGCGGTGGCGAACATCGCGGCGTCGGTGACGCCGATTGCAAACGCGTCCGGTCCGCCGATGACGCAGCGCTCGAAATAGGATTGCAGGCTGGAGGGATCGTACCGCGCAAACCAGTCGGCCTCGCCAATGCGGGGTAGTGCGATAGGCAGCCCGTTGATCGTCACACCTTCCGCGAGAAGAAACTGCCGGATGGGGTCAATGAGTGCTCCGGCATTGTTGGGTCCGTCGCCAGAGACGTCAATAACACGGCGCGCGCTGCGCAAGCCGCTCATTGCGAATAGGCCATTCGCGGCCTGCAACGCGCCGGAAATCGACGTTCCGCAGCCTTCAGTCAACGACAGAGCTGCGAGCCTATCCGCCAAAGTCAGAGCGTCCTCGCGGCTTTCGACAATTGTCCACGGCACGATGACGGTTTGCTGATTTGGCCCGGCCCACTCCAGATAGAGCACTGCGATTCTTCCCAGTTCTCCGGCCCTGATTGCCATCGCGATGTCCGCGTGGCGGAAAGCATCAACATAGCCGTCGCGCTGCACTTTTTGCTCAATTCTGCTCATCGACGGCGAGACGTCCACGGCAAGGATCAATTGCAAATCGACTTCGGCCAGGCCGCCTGCGGGACGGCCCGTCGAGTGAGCCTGTGACGCTGTCGCGAAGATCAGGGTGAGCAGGAAGGCGCCCGTGAGCCGCAGCACTGGTCTTGCACCCATGGTTGCAGCAATCCGTACTAAGCAGTCCATAGCGAACCCCTCTCACCGACAATGGAATGTGAAATTGTCGGTCCGGGGCATTCGCCAAGTCACGAACGGCTTACGATCATTCGCCGAAATCCGCGCTCCCCGCACGGTCTGAATGATGATCAGTCTTCGCAGCGCGAAACCGTGCTAGTATGGGACTGCGGCTTCGTGCTTGAGGGGAACCGGCTTGAACAGCTCGCCGCCCACGACGTTCGTGCTCAACGGCGTGACCGCCGACGTGAGCAGGGAGACCTTGCGCGACCAGTTCAACAGGACAATCGCAGTTCGCCACCAGACCTTCGCGGTACTTCGCCACCTTCTGGAGAACGCTGATCGCGTCATCACCAAGGACGAGCTGATGAAGGCGGTCTGGAATGGGCTAGCCGTCACCGATGACAGCCTGGTCCAATGCATTCACGAGATCCGTGCGGCGCTCAACGACAGTCGCCAGGCCGTCGTGCAGACAGTGCCGAGGCGCGGTTACAGGTTGGTCCTTCCCTCAAATGCCGGACCAAGATTGATTACAATTCTGGCGGCAGAATTGGCGGCCGAAGTCCGGCCCGCAGGCAAGGATGAGCGGAGCATTGCTGCACCTACCCCGGCGTACAGGCAGGTCCTTGATCGGCTGCTGATAAAACATGCCGGTCGTGTCTTCGCGAGCGTCGAAGAGACAGTCCTTGCGGAGTTTGCTGGCCCTGTCGAGGCGTTGCGGTGTGCGAACGAGATCCAGCATGAGGTCGACTGGCGGAACTGCGACATTCCCGAGACAAAGCGGCTGCGCTTCCGCATCGGCGTTGACCTCGGTTACGTCGTCGCCGAGGGCGACCACCGCAGGGGCGAGGCCGTCGAGGTCGCAGCTCATCTTCAAACCTTGTCACGCCCCGGCGGAATTTGCATCACGGAAGCGGTCCGCGCCCAGGCTCAGGACCGCCTCTCGCTGGAATTCATCGATCTCGGCGAGCACAAACTGAAGGATGTCGCCCGTGCCTTGCGCATCTACCGCGTATGTCTTGCGTGCGAGGAACCGGTCAGGTCGCCATTTCGCGGTCTTGACGCCTTCGAATTCGAAGATGCCGATCTATTCTTCGGCCGAGCGCGGGCGATTGCCGCCTGCACTGCCAGACTGGAGCAGCAGGCAGCAAACGGCACGGCATTCCTGCTCATCTACGGAATGAGCGGTTGTGGCAAGTCTTCCCTCCTGCGCGCTGGCCTGCTGCCGTCATTGACGCGACCTGGAGCCGTGGCAGGCATATCCTTGTTTCGCCGGTGCCTGATCCGCCTCTCCGAAGGACCGGATGCATTCGCTGTGTTGGCTGCGGCGCTGCTTCACGACGCTGCTGTGCCGGAGCTGTCCTCAGAAGCAACAGCCGCGGATTTCGCTCGACTCTGCAGGGACACGCCGGATCGAGCCTTGGCGATGGTCCGACAGGCACTTCGCAAGGCCGCTGGGCCGGCCCGCTCGCAGATCAGACTGCTTGTTGTCATAGATCAACTGGAGGAGCTGTTCACGACGGAGAAGCAGCCGGCGACGCGCGAGGCCCTTGTGCGGTTCATGGCGGTGCTGGCCGCGAGCGGACTGGTCTGGGTGATAGCGGCGATCCGTTCGGATTTCTTTCACCGCTGCGGTGAGGTCCAAGGTTTCTCGGCGCTCAAGGACGGCCTCGCCAGCTACGAACTTCTGCCACCAACCGGCCCAGAGATCGCGCAGATGATCCGCGAACCTGCGGTCGTGGCCGGGCTCCGCTTCGAGGAGAGTGCCGAGTTGGGGCGGCTCGATGACGTGCTGCAGGCGGCAGCAACTGCGGACCCCGGATCATTGCCGCTTCTCGAGTTTGTCCTCGACGCGTTGTACCAAGCCAGTGGCGACCGACGCGTTCTCACCTTTGCGCACTATCGTGCGCTCGGCGGGCTCGAAGGCGCAATCGCGCGCCGCGCCGACGAAGTCCTGGACTTGCTGGCGCCCGGGATCCAGGAGGCCTTGCCCGCGGTGCTGCGCGCCCTCACCACGGCGAACCTGGGCGATGAAACAGTCACGGCACGTGCAGCGCTGTATACCGAAGTCGCGGGCACTCCCGCGCGATCGGCCCTCGTCAGGGCATTAATCGAGGCCCGGCTCCTCGTCAGCGACGAGGACGTCGCAGGGCATGTCTTCGTTCGTCTTGCACATGAGGCCCTGTTGAGCCGTTGGCCGCGCGCCAGTGACATTGTGAATGCAAACCGCAACTTCCTCGCGACGCGCGAACGCCTGAGGGCTGACGCCCACCGATGGCACCTGGAAAGCAGGAATCGAGAGCTTCTCCTTCCGTCCGGCAAACGTCTGGCGGAGGGCGAAGAGTTGATGCTTTCAAGGCGGGAGGAGGTCGACGAAGCCGTCCTTGAATACATCGAGGAGTCTTTGCGTGCCCATCGGCAGAAGGAGGAGAAGGACCGTCACGCAGAGCTAGCTCTGGTCGCGGCCGCCGAAGAGGCAAAACGCGAGCGCCTGGAGCGGGAGGCCGAGCGCCGGAGCCTCGCGGCTGCCGCAGCAAACCGGCTTGCCCGACGGACACGGAACGCCGCTGTCGTGGCAATAATGCTCGCTCTTATGGCGGGTGCAGGCGCATTGGTCGCCCTCAAAGCGCGGGAGGAAGCAAGGGGCCAACGCGATCAGGTGCTGCGCAATCAGTTCCTTTCGCTCTCGTTCCTTTCGGAGCGGTCCGCCGCGGCAGGCAACACCGAGGCTGCGATCCGGTTGGCACTTGAGGCGCTGCCGTCGAAAGAGCAACCCGAGCGGCCATATCTCTTCGAGGCGGAAGCAGCCCTCTACAAGGCTCTGCTGGCGCACCGGCAGATCAAAATCCTCCGCCCTGGCGCCAGTGTGGCGCATGCGGCTTTCAATCCTACAGGTGATCGTGTTGTCACCGCATCCTACGACAAAACCGCAGCCGTCTGGGACATCGCCACTGGTACCGAAACTGCAATTCTAAAAGGTCATGATGGGGCCGTGGAGAGGGCCGAATTCAGCCCCGATGGGACCCGTATCCTGACGGCCGCGAGGGACGGCACTGCACGTCTTTGGGACGCCGTCTCGGGAGAGCAGCTCTACATCCTGCGGCCACTAGGCAATTACCCGACGGCAATCTTCAGCCCGGATGGCACCCGGGTGCTGACGGCGGGGGAGAGCAGCGATGCAACGCTCTGGGATGCCCGAACCGGAAAGAAAGTCTTGGGTGTAAGCAGCGACGCATATACCCGTGCTGCTTTCAGTTCAGACGGCCGCAGCTTCGCGACGGCGGGCAAGCATTTTGTTTCGATCTGGAATACCGCAGACGGCGCGCTGACGCAGTCGATCCGAGTGACCTCCTGGCCCTACACCCTGGCGTTCAGCCCGGACGGAAGCCGGATGGTGGCCGGCCCGTGGGGTTGGCATTCACACCGCGACACTTCCAGCCTTTTCGATTTGTCGAAAGGAACGGAGATCGCAAAGTTGGCCGGCAGCAAGAGCGACACACAATTGAACGGCGTGATTTTCAGCCACGGGGGTCAGCGGATCGCCACGGTATCCCTCGATGGCACTGCCCGGATTTGGGATGGAACGTTGGGAACGCTGGATGAAGTGCTCGGCCAAGAGGTTTCGGGGCTGAAGCCTGAGATCGATACAGATGAACGCGATGTGGAGATGAACGGTGCTTTCACCAAGGACGACCGCTTCCTTGCGACGACCTCGATCAATGGGCCGATCCGCATCTGGGACGCTGAACGCGCCTCGTTGGTGACGACGATCGCCGGTCACGAATCCTTGGTCGAGCATTTGGAATTCAGCCCGGTCGACAGCAACATTCTACTCACTGCTTCACACGATGGCACCGCTCGGCTTTGGGATGTCGACGGCGCCCTGACGACCTCGCTCTCACATGAATATCGGCCGACTTTCGCGGTTTTCAGTCCCGACAACGTCCACCTGCTGACCGGCGGCGGTGACAGCGCGGCGCACCTGTGGGATGTAGTGAGCGGGCGCGAGATAATCCGCCTCGACACGCATGAGATCATTCAAAGCGCCTCGTTCAGCCCAGATGGGAGGCGCGTCGCCACGGCATCTCTTGAGGGCGTGGTCCGAATTTTTGACGTGGCCACGGGACACGAGACCGCCCAGTTCCGATCAGATGCCGGACTGATCAAGATCCAGTTTGGTCGCGATGGCAAATCGCTTGTTTGCGCATGGATCAACGGCACCGCGCAACTGTGGGACGCCACGACCGGCACCGAGCTGGCCGCCATCAATACTAGCAGCAATCTGCCGCAAGCCATTCTTAGCCCTGACGGACGTCTGATCCTCTCGGCCAGGGAAGACAATGTGGGACACCTTATGACGACGAGCGGAGTCGAACTACGTGCTCTTGTCGGGCATCAGGATCGCATCACGGCAGGGGCCTTCAACCCTCACGGTCAACTCGTCGCCACGGGCTCACTCGACCACACGGCCCGAATTTGGTCGACCACCGAGGGGACAAGCGTCAGAACGCTGGAGGGACATACCGGCGCGGTGACGGTGGTCGCCTTCAGTCCCGACAGTCAGTCGTTGCTAACCGCTTCGCGTGATGGGACCGCCCGGATCTGGAGCGTCTCAGGCGATCTGGAAAAGGTTCTCAGGGGCCACAGCGGCGCGCTGGACAGCGCCGAATTCAGCCCCAATGGCTTGTATGTCGTGACCGCGTCGACCGAAGATCGAACGGTCCGATTATGGGCGGCGCAATCGGGGCGCCAGATTGCTGTCCTTGGCAGCCAGGACGAAGCAACCTTTCGACCGGGCTTTACACGCGCAGCTTTCAGCGCCGACGGCACCCATGTCGCGATTGTTTCCGGCGAACAAAGGGTCAGCATCGTTCGCGTCTTCCAGACGCCCAAGGAGCTTATTGAATACGCCCGGCGTACCGTCCCTCGCGAACTGACCCCTTGCGAGCGGCGAAGCCTCTTCCTTCCTGAAGTCCCTGCAAACGGCACCTGTCCCGGCTGAGGTCGACAGCGGTCAGACTTTGCCCCTTAGGCCGCCTGCTGGAACCGCCACCCGTCCGGCCCCAAACGTGATGACCGAGTGAATCAATCTGGGTCCGGACGGCGTGACGCATAACCGTTGGGTTTGGCTTGCCCGTCGGATTGGCTCGGGTCCGACCACGATCAGAGCGTTCGCTTGTGATGTCTGCTTTTGGAAGCGGCGGAGGGGACCTTGACGGCTGCAATGAGCGCGTTGCTGCCACGTCGTCTTTGGGGCCGATTGCAGACTGTCGACTTTTCGTGGTTGACTGGGAATAGCCGCCGACCCGGAACAACATAACTGGAAGCGCGTCCAGTGGCTTGACATTGGCGAAGCCTGCTCGATCGGATTGAGATCCATGTCCAGCACCAGGCAAATTCGGATCATTGCCGCGACACTCGACTCTTTTTGGCATCCATTCGGAAGAATTCGGAACAAATGATGCAGCCTTCGAGACGCGCGCGAGAAGCTTCCCCAATCTGGGGCGTGCCGTCATGCCGACGGTGCAGAACCCCAAGGAGGGCGCGCCATGGACGTCGTCAAGTCAATTCCAGACACTGAAAGCGATTTGGCCATCCGCAAACAGGAGGCCTATGAACCGTTTTTTAAACGGCGGGGGCCGCCGCGCTTTGCAACCCTAGAGCAGGAGCGGCAACACCGAAAGGAGCGGCTCGCTGCCGGCTTCCGCATATTCGCGGAGTTGGGCTTCAGCGAAGGCGTTGCCGGACATATCACGGCACGTGATCCGGAATTCACCGAAACATTCTGGGTTAATCCGTTCGGCATGCATTTCGCACATATCACCGTCTCGGACCTCATCCGCGTCGACTGCTCAGGCGATGTGATCGAGGGCACGATGCCGGTCAATGTAGCCGCATTCGCCATTCACCATCAGATCCATGCCGCGCGGCCGGATGTCGTCGCGGCCGCCCACGCCCACTCCATCTATGGCAAGGCGTGGTCGGCGGTGGGCCGGCTGCTCGATCCGATCACGCAAGACGCATGCGCGTTCTATGAGGATCACATCTTCTTCAATGACACGCGGGTGCTGATCACCGAGGCAAGCGAGGCGGCCCGGATCGCCGGGGGCCTTGGTGCCCACAAAGCGGCGATCCTGCGCAATCACGGTCTGCTTACGGTCGGTGAAACTGTCGACGAAGCAGTCTGGTGGTTCATTTCAATGGAACGCTGTTGCCAGGCGCAGTTCCTCGCCGAGAGCGTGGGGACGCCGCTGCAGGTCGATCCGGCCAATGCCCGAGCCGCTCGCGCGGTGAACGGAACGCCCACCGCAGGCTGGTTTCAATGCCAGCCGCTCTGGCAGCGCATCCTCAGGCAGCACCCCGAACTTCTCGAATAGGCTGGCGTGCCACAGAGGGAGACGTCTGATGGGTGATGGCGAAAGCCATCCCCCTTTCCATCTCGCCGTCACGATCGAGGAACGCCTGTGCCCCGTTATCCGCCTCGAAATAGGAGGGACGTCACTGCCCCTATCCTGCAGCTGGTCCTTCAAATGTTGGGATAGCAGATGCTCGACAGGCGGGCGCAAGGCGCAAACCTTCTGGAGCCAATACGCGAGGCAAAAGCCGTCAACGAATTAAATTAATGTCCATCATATTAGCCATAGTTGCGCAGGTGACTTGCGAACGAACGGACGGTGGCCGATAGTGTGATCCCGCATCATTCCCCATCGAGTTGCGAAGCCGCATTCCCCTCGGTTCGGCGCTTCTGATCGGCAATATAGGCAGCTATATAGCGGTCGAGCGCTGCGCGAAATTCTTGATCGCGGGGGCGCGGAGTGCTCACTGGGGTTACCTGGGTGGTCTCGGTCCCAAACCCGATACGATCGAAAACAACAGCGGACATTTTCGGCTCTCCTGTCTCGAAACACCTTGTCAGCGTGAACCCGGCGCGCGGCAAGGTCGCGGGGCCATGGCCGAAAAGTTCCGAAAAGCTCCAAAAAGATGTTAGTTTGTTCCATGATGGGGAAGCGTTTCGCCTTCGGCCCGTTCGAGCTCAATCCGGAGGCAGGAACGCTGCTCCGGCAAGGCGTTCCCGTTCCCGTCGGCTATCGCGGTGTGTTGCTGCTGGCAGCGCTGGTGATGCGAACTGGGGAAGTTCTGTCAAAAGCGGAGCTCATGGACGCGGCTTGGCCGCGCGCGACGGTCGAGGAGAGCAACCTCTCCGTCCAGATCGCATTGCTGCGCAAACTGCTTGGGCGGGCGTCCGACGATGCCGAGTGGATCGCGACCATACCGCGGATCGGCTACCGCTTCGGCGGCGCGGTGGAGTTCCTTGACGCGACCTCGACCCCATCCGACAACGAGGAGGCTGGGCCCTCCATCGCCGTGCTGCCCTTTGCGAATCTTAGCGACGACAGCGAGCAGCAATATTTCGGCGACGGTCTCGCCGAAGACATCATCACTCGCCTTGCGCGGCTGCGCTGGCTCTTCGTTTCGGCCCGCAACTCTTCCTTCACCTATGGCGGTAAAGCGGTCGACGTGAAGCATATCGGGCGCGAACTTGGCGTGCGCTATGTGCTCGATGGGAGCGTGCGCCGTTCCGGACAGCGGCTCAGGATTAATGCCAGGTTGAGCGATGCCAACACCGGGCGCCAGATCTGGGCGGAGCGTTATGATGCGGAAATCGCCGATTTCTTCGCGCTGCAGGACGAGATCGCCCAAAGCGTGATCGGTGCCATCGAGCCCAGGCTCTACGTGGCCGAGCAGGAGCGTTTCCAGAGCCGGTCACCCGGCAGCCTGGACGCCTGGGGGTTCGTCATGAAGGCGATGCCCTATGTCTGGACCTGGGGTTCGATGCCGGATTTCGAGATCGCCGAGCGGCTGCTGAAAAAAGCTATCGACATCGACCCCGACTATCCACACGCCAACTGCCTGGTAGCCTGGGGCCTCGGCGCAAAGGTGATGCTTGGACTGGCTGATGCCGAAGCCACCTTGTCGACTGCCCACGACATGGCGCAACGGGCGATCCGCAGCGATCCGGAGAACCCTTGGACGCACTTCGCCGCAGGCTTCGTGCATATGGCCTCGCGCCGTTTCGATCCTGCCGTTAAAGCCCTATCTGAGGCGATCACCCTCAATCCGAGCCTCGCCTACGCGCACATGATCCTTGGATCGACCTATGCCTATGCCGGCATGCCCGACGACGGTCTGCACCATGTCGCGCTTGCCGACCGGCTCAGCCCGCGCGACTTCACGCAGGCGGGCAGCCTTTCCGTCATCGGGCTCTGTCATTTCATGGCGGGGCGTTATGTCGAGGCAGCCGAGTTCGAGCGGCGCGCTGTGGATCTCAGGCAGAATTTCGGGACGGCTTGGCGCACCTACGCCGCCTCCGCAGGCATGGCGGGCGATCACGCCGCCGCCACCCACGCGCTGTCACAAACGCGGCGCCTACATCCATCCGTGTCCGTGGATTGGGTCGAGAAATACCACCCCATCATCCACGAAAAGGATCGCGCGCGCTATATCAAAGGATTACGCGTAGCCGGGCTCGACTGACACCGCCCGTCGCCGCCCGCCGTCAGCTCGAGCACGGGGTTGGAGAGGGCGGCAGATCGTGACGCTCGAGGCGACGTACCCGGGCGATGCCGAGTAAAGAGCTAGGCTGGAGCGGCCCATGACGGGACGCGGAGTTAGCTATGCGCCGAGAGCCGTCGGTCCGCTATCAGAGCGCGTTTAGCGGACAGCTGCCGTTTGGCCTCCGGCTAGATGAGCTGATCGAAGCCCCAAAAGGCGCAGGAGAGTTTGTTTTGAAGGATCGTCGGTCGAGGAAATTCAGCCTCCAGGTCACTATGCGGCTCCAGGATCGATGTTCTGGTTCATCCGGAAGATGTTCTCGGGATCATAGCGCCGCTTTACCTGTTGAAGACGTCCGTAAGCCTGAGGGCCAAACGCATCGCGGACGAGGTCGGCGCCTTCGCCATGGCCTGGGAAATTGAGATAGAGCCGGCCGGTCGAGTGTCGCTGCATGTGCTGCCAGAAGGTGCGCACCCAGCCGATATTCGCGTCGTCGTCCGAAGCCCTCGACCAGATCGCGTCGAGGCTCAGCATGTAGGGCATGGACCGGTCGCCGAAGGCGGTCGCGTCTTCCGGCACGCGCTGCACGTGGCCGCCGAATTTCCAGATCGAGGCGAAGGTCATCTCGGACGGACGTTTCGCCATCTGCCGCACGATATCCGCAATGACGCCGTCGTCGAGGCGGGAGAGATAGGTTGATTTCCAGTAGCAGCGGTCGCGCGCCTTCGGAAACAGCGCGTCGTACAGTGACTGAATGGTGCAATAGGGCATGCGGCCGCTGAAATCGACCAGCGGTTCGCCAAAACCGCGGAGCGGCGCTACGATCCGTTCGCCTTCATCCGCCGGGCCGTCATACACATGCGCAAGTGACACTACGCGCCGGCCGCGCGCGGGCTCGGGGAGGGAAGGATCGTCAGGCAGCATCGAGAATTCAGCGAGTCCGCTCAGCCGGTCCGGTGCCGTTTCCATGAAGTCGCGCCAGCGCGCAATGACCTCGTCCGCGCATTCCTCGGGATAGGCGGGGCCACAGAACATCAGCTCAGATTCGATCGGGTGCAGCTTGAACTCGAAGCTCACCACGACACCGAAATTGCCGCCGCCGCCGCGGAGCGCCCAGAGAAGATCGCGGTTTTCCGTCTCGTCAGCGCGGATCAGCTTGCCCTCGGCGGTGACGACATCGGCCGCGACGAGATTGTCGACGCAGAGGCCATGAGTGCCGCGGAGCCACCCGATGCCGCCGGACAATGTCAGGCCCGCAACGCCGGTCGCGGAGATGAGGCCCCCCGGCGTGGCACGGCCGAAAGGCGTCGTCGCGGCGTCGACATCCGCCCAGGTCGCACCGCCACCGACGATGGCGCGGTCGAGGCCGGGCACGACGCGCACCGCGTTCATCGGCGACATGTCGATCATCAATCCGCCGTCGCAGACCGCATAACCCGCGACATTGTGGCCGCCAGAACGGATGGCGATGGCGAGTCTGTGCTCGCGCGCGAAATTTACCGAGACCATGACATCGGCGGCGTTCCGGCAGCGGGCGATGAGGGCTGGGCTTCGGTTGATCATGCCGTTCCAAACGACCCGGATGGCAGCGTAGGCCTCGCTCGTCGGAACCAGCACCTCGCCGCGCATTCTGGAGCGAAGGTTTTCGATGCTGGCTGGCGAAAGCGAAGGCGTGGTCGTCGTGTTCATCGTCCCATCCTCCGTTTCCAGAATGCTAGCGCGGAACGAATGCGCCGGCTAAAGTCGAAAACGCAACGAAACGGTCATTTCTGCCATGCCTGAACAGGTGGCTCCGTTCAATGTGGCGATCCTCGCCGTGCCCGAGGTCACGGCTTCGGCGCTCTACGGGATGGTCGACCTGTTCTCCTCGCCGGGGCGGGACTTTCGCTTCATCACGCAGGGCATGGCCGGTGACCAGCGGATGCGGCCCTACGTCGTGGCGCGCGGAGCAGACCGGTTTCGCGCTGCGAACGGCGTCTGGGTACATCCTGATCACACGATTGCCGACTGTCCGCGTCCTGATATCGTCTGCATCCCCGATTTCTTCGTCAATCCGGGCGAAAGCGTCGCCGGGCAGTATGACCCTGAAGCGCGCTGGCTGAAGCGCGTGCATGAGGAAGGCGCGCTGCTGGCGAGCGCCTGTTCAGGCGCGGTGCTGCTGGGCGAAGCCGGGCTTCTCGCGAACCGCGAGGCGACAATCCACTGGGGCTATGTCGACACGCTGACGAACAACTATCCCGGCGTAAAGGTGAAAGTGGAGCAGTCGCTGGTGCTGAGCGGCGAGGCGCAGCGCATCGTCATGGCTGGCGGCGGATCGAGTTGGCAGGATCTGGCTCTGTATCTGATCGCGCGCTTCGTCGGTCTTCGTGAGGCGATCGAGGTGGCGAGGGTCTACATGCTGCAATGGCACGACCTCGGCCAGCAGCCCTTCGCCACGCTGGCGCGCTCGCGGCAGACCAGCGACGCAGTGATCAAGCAAAGTCAGCAATGGGCGGAATCGAATTTCCGCAAGCCGGCACCGGTCGCCGTCATGGCGCGCCTGTCAGGTTTGCCCGAACGCTCCTTCGCGCGTCGCTTCGCCAAGGCAACGGGCATGAAGGCGTTGGACTATGTTCACGCGCTGCGGCTCGAAGAAGCCAAGTGGCTGCTGGAAACGAGCGACGAGGCTATCGAGGTGATCGCCAACGAGGTCGGCTACGAGGACACGAGTTTCTTCGGGCGCCTGTTCCGCCGCAAGGTCGGTATTACACCGATGCAATACCGCTTGCGCTTCGGGTCGTTGCGCCGGGCGGTCCAAAACGGATGACCGCGGATAATCCGGCAAGGAGGACGTTGATTTCATCAAGGGCAAATGTCCGCTTCCGGGTAATCGGCAAACACCTCTGAACGACCGGCTTGAGGCGCGAAGCAGCCGCTCGCACGCTACAGCGCCTGTTAATGGCGCGCGGGCGAGCGGCTTCCGCCAAGAACATTCCTATGAACTGAATCCAAGGCGCGCTTCTAACGTCTTCCTGCGTCAGGCCGTTCTCCCGCAGAATACGCGCAGAATTAGCTGACGCATGGCCATTGGTCCGACAACATTATCAACTTCTCTATTCGTCAGGCTCAGACTTCGATCTCTGCGGGTCAGCTGAGGGTCGTTTCAGCAGTTCTGCGACATCCACACCCAGCACTTCAGCCAGTCGGTCAACGACGTCGATGCTCGCGTTGTACACGTTGCGTTCCAAAGCGCTGATATAGGTGCGATCGATCCCAGCCCGGTGCGCAAGCTCTTCCTGTGACAGGCCTCTAGCCCGCCGCAAGGCTCTTAGGTTTTGCGCGAACGCTTCTCGGATTTCCATGAATCCGACACCAGCGCCTTGCAGAGTATTTCACCACGGAGTATTCTCTACAAATCACATTCGGAAGGCCGGGCTCCTTCATGGGGTTTGGACCCACTGAGCGAAACTTGCCTCGCGAAAGGAGACCATGCTGTGGCAGCGAAAAAGCCGAATGTTCTCGCCGCAAGCCGCAACGACACGGAATTGCAACCGGCAGCCCTACGCGATCCCGCACTTCTGCTGGTGAGCGATTGGCAAATGGCTCGGTACATCTCCCTGCTGCTATGTCGCGTGCAGCAGCGGTTGGAGAGCCAAATCATAGTCAATCCCAGAATTCAGGGATTGGCCACAGATTCTCCAACGCGAGTTCGAGACCGACCGGCGCGCACTCTCGGTGGTCCACAGGAGTACGCGGTTGCGCGGGAGGCAGAGGTCTTTGCGATGACCGAAGCTCTTAAGCTTCAGGATTCTATCCCTGAGGTCGCGGCAACGTCGCTCATTGGCGTCGTCGCCAAGTTAGAAATGATCGTCGGCGCCGACCGGGATATTGGTGATCCTACCGATTTCCCTTGGCCGCATATAGCTTCCGTACTGCGTGACTTAAGAGCGATCGCAGGAGGTTTGCCGGTTGGACACCGTAGCCGGGAAAGGACGCGGCGCGATGTTGCCAAGCATTGGGAGTCCGCAGTCAAGCTGGTCGCTGCGCTGGGAGAGGAAGGCGCGGCCGAGTACCGTTGGTGATGTAGCGGGTCTTCTGAAACGCCGAAACCGCACGACGCAAGTCATTGCACGCTGTGGCCCTACGACATTAACTTCGCGCTTTCCTTCGCCGTCCGGAGGAGTCTGATGGCGGGTCGATCCACCATTGGGAGAGCGACCGGCATGTCGGAGAAAACCAGCACCGGGCCACAGGCTTTGCTTCCGGCGAACGACAACGGCGACCTCGCCAGCCCCGAGGGTCGCGCTGAAAGCGTGGCGGCGGCCAAGATGGATCGGGTGGTGCTGGATATCGCCCGGCTGATCGGCCGGCAGCTGGCGCGGGAAACATTCGAGGCGGGGCTGGCGGCCAACGACAATCGGCCGGGCCGCCGAGAGGGAGAGGGTAGGGGGCAGGATGGCGAACCCCTTTAACTAAGAGAGAGTATCCGCCGCCATGACCCGTGTTGCACTTTATGCCCGCTATTCTTCTGACAGCCAGCGGGATGCCTCCATCGAAGACCAGTTGAGGCTGTGCCGCGAGCAGGCGGCGCGCGAGGGCTGGAGCGTAGCGGGAATCTATGACGATGCGGCGATCTCCGGCGCCAGCACATTGCTGCGGCCGGGCATCCAGCAAATGATCCGCGATGCCCAGCGCGGCCGCTTCGAGGTGGTCCTGGCCGAGGCGCTCGATCGCATCAGCCGCGACCAGGCAGATGTCGCCACTCTCTTCAAGCATCTCAAATTCGCCGGCGTTGCCATCGTTACGTTGACCGAGGGCGAGATCAGCGAATTGCATGTCGGCCTCAAGGGCACGATGAATGCCCTGTTCCTCAAGGACCTTGCCCTCAAGACCCATCGCGGCCTGCGGGGGAGAGTGGAGAA